>CAMZCV010000153.1 GCA_947305035.1 uncultured Coriobacteriales bacterium
AACGGCCAGTTTGGCATGGTTGACGACCTCTACGAGGACGAGAGCCTCGTGACCGACGAGTACATCGAGTCCGTCGCCACCCGCATGGGCATTGCCGCCGAGGACGTTACCCCCATGGATGACTCCCTGCTCGCAGGCTTCGGCAACTTCATCTCGCCCATCTTCAATCCCCTCGGTTTCGGTTCCTGGAAGCCGTCCGTGGCAACCGTTACCGGCCTCGTGGCCAAGGAGGAGGTTGTCGGCACCTTCGGCGTGCTCTACAACTACGACGACCAGGACGGTGAGGCAGAGCTCTCCGAGGAAGGCGACGAGATCTGGGACCGCGTTGCCGCCGACTTCAACGCCTTCTCGAACGGCCACGGTCAGCTCGCAGCCTTTGCCTTCATGATCTTCAACCTGCTCTGCGCCCCGTGCTTCGCTGCCATGGGTGCCATCAAGCGCGAGATGAACAACGGCAAGTGGACCGCATTCGCCATCGCCTACATGTGCGTGTTCGCATGGTGCGCCGCCCTCGTGGTGTACCAGCTGGGCAGCGCCTTCTCCGGCGCCATGAACCCGGTTGGCCTCGCAGCGGCCATCGCGATCCTCGCGTTCGTGTGCTACATGCTGTTCTTCAAGAAGTACAAGGAAGCCGACAAGCTGCTCGTGAAGTAGCGTCGGGATAACGGTTCGGACAAGAGGGGAGGGCGATGATGGACTGGCTCACTGCAAACGCGGGCAACATTGCCGCCCTCCTCTTTGTCATCGTCACCGTGGGTTTGGCGCTTCGGAGCGTCATCAGGGGAGAGGCGCTCGACTGCTCAACCTGCAACGGAGATTGCGGCGGGTGCGGAGGTTCGTGCAAGAATCCCCAGCTCAAGCTCTCGAAGCAGCAGCTACAGGAGCTTGACGAGCTCGATAGGAAGTATGGGGTGTCGCGATGATCCAGACAACCATCGGCATCGAGGGCATGGCGTGCGAGATGTGCGAGGCGCATATCAACGATGTCATCCGCAAGACCTTCTCCGTCAAGAGCGCCAAGGCCGATAGGCGCAAGAAGCAGTGCGTAGTGGTGTCGGAGGAGCCGCTCGACGAATCCCTCCTCGCCAAGGCGATCTCCGACACCGGCTATGCGCTCACCTCAATCGCCGCAGAGCCCTATAAGAAGAAGGGCTTCCTCGGCCTGTTCTGATCGACCTGCGCAGGGACAGTGACCGGACAGGTGCCCCGGTTTGGGGCACCTGTCCGGTCACTGTCCCTGATCGTATTCGGCGATAATGGTGGCAGAGGTGATGCGGACATGAACAGGGTGATTGCGGGCCAGGTTTCCCTTATCGCATGCTTTGCGCTCTATATCGTCTGGTGGTATCGGGGCTATCGTCCCGGTGTCGACGTGAGCCGCATCGGGGGAGTGAGCGGCGCGCTCCTCCTCGCCATGGTCGCGCTTGCATGCGTGGGCATATGGCTCAGCCTCACTCCGGTCCCCGCAACCTCCAGGCCCATCCTCGATTCCTCGACCATCGCCATGGTAGCGGTCGTCGTCTACGTCGTGCTCCTGCTTGTCACGCGGCTCCTTTTCCACAGGATCGTGACGACCGAGCTCATCCTCATCGTTGCATGGACGGCGATCGAGGCGGCGGTTATCGTCAATCTCAACGCTGCGGGAACCCTTCTCGACGGCCGTTTCATCGCCATGTGCATCGTGCTTGCAGCAGCGTTCGCAGTCAGCGTCACCCTCTACGTGGCGTACTACCGCATGGAGGAGATGCGCGCCTTCTATGCTGCGATGGTTCCGCTCTTTGCGGCTGCTGCGTCTATGACGGCGCTCATCGCCGCCGTGTGCCTGCGTTAGCCCCAAGCGGGCGCATTCCAGACAACATGCAGGGTTTTCTGCACCGTTTGCGGAGAAAACATGTCGGTTCGCCCAGAGGAAGCGAATCTCGCAAAAATTGGTCTAATTCTATATCAAACTTGTACAGTAGAGAGTGGGTTCATGAGTCTCCAAAAGAGAGGAAAACATATGCTGAAGTTTGATGAGCAGAAGCAGATCGACAGCGTCAACGGCGCACTCGCCCTGCGTCCCGAGATCGAGAAGATCGTCGACGAGATCTGCGCCAAGGGCTATGACCGTATCGTCTACATCGGCATCGGCGGCACCTGGGCATCCGCCCTCCAGGCAGAGTCGCATGCGGTCGAGCTGTCCGACCTTCCCGTGTACTCCATCAACGCCGCCGAGTACAACACCCGCGGCGACAAGCGCATCACCAAGGACTCCGTCATCGTGCTGAGCTCCGTCTCCGGCAACACCGTCGAGATCGTCGAGTCCATGGAGATCCTCAACAAGATCGGCTGCACCTCCATCGGCTTCATCGACAACCCCGATGCCCCGCTCGCCAAGGCCGTCACCTACTGCATCACCTACCCCGAGAACGAGCAGCTCAAGTTCTTCATGGTTGCCGACCGCTTCATGAAGAACGCCGGCCAGTTCCCGCAGTACGACGACTACTATGCGCAGATGGACGCCAATTTTGCCGTCGACCTCGTCGAGGTGGGCAAGGCTTCCGACGCCTTTGCGCGCGAGTTCGCCGAGAAGCACCATGACGACCCCATCCACTACTTCGTGGGCGGCGGCGTCCAGGGCGGCTCCACTTACTCCTACGCCATGTGCTACTGGGAGGAGCAGCACTGGATCCGCACCAAGTCCATCACGCCGGCCGAGTTCTTCCACGGTATGCTCGAGGTTGTCGACCGCGACACCAACGTCACCGTCTTCCTCGCCGAGGACAGCTCGCGCCCCCTGTCCGAGCGCGTCAAGAACTTCCTGCCGCGCATCTGCGCCAACTACACCTTCATCGACTCCAAGGACTATGCCATGCCCGGCATCTCCGACGAGTACCGCGGGTACTTCTCGCACCTCGTGACCCACGCCGTCACCAACCGCATCGACGTGCACATCGAGCAGATCAACTGCCACCCGCTCGACATCCGCCGCTACTACCGTCAGCTCGACTACTAAGGATTACTGCCGGGGCCGCCATGTGCGGCCCCGTTTCGTTTCCAGGGTTTCGAAAACAGGGGAGGAAGCATGTCAAAGATCACCATGAGGGACATCTCGATCATGGGCCCGTCCTACGTCCACTATCCCTTCGAGTTCTTCCTCGACTCGCTGCAGAAGTGCGGGGTCCACAAGGTTGACCTGTGGGGTGCCGAGCCGTTCTTCTACCGCGCAGACTGGGAGACCCCGCAGGCCGCAGAGGCCGAGCTCAAGCGCATGAAGGCCGAGATGGCTGCCCGTGACCAGACCGTCTCGATCTACACGCCCGAGACGCTGGGATATCCCTTCAACTTCTCCGATCCGGGAGAGGGGATCCGCCGCCGCACCATCGAGCATTTCAAGTGGTGCATGGAGGACGCGCACATCCTCGACTGCCCGCGCATCTTCCTCAACTCCGGCTGCGGCCCGCGCAACCTTCCGCGCGAGGAGTCGATGAAGCGCCTCATCGATACGTACCGCGCCATCCTGGACCTGGCCGAGGACGCAGGCATCCTCATGCCGCTCGAGCAGCTCCAGCCCTACGAGAGCAACCTCGTGCTCACCAAGGAGGACGTGAAGTACGTCCTCGACGAGGTGGGCAGCCCCAACCTGCGCGTCTGCCTGGACGTCATCCCCATGGTGATGTTCGGCGAGACCATCGAGGAGTACTTCGAGCTCTTCGGCGACAAGGTGGAGTGGATCCACTACGCCGACTCGCACCACGAGGAGCTTGGCACGGGCGAGTACGGCGCCGAGCTCATGCGCCACTGGCTCGATGTGCTCGAGGCCAACGACTTCAAGAACGGCATCGACCTCGAGGTCAACGACTCCATCTACTGGGAGGAGCCGCACGGCCCGCACGAGCGCTCGTGCAACTACCTGCGCGAAGTCCTTGGCGTGCCGGAGGAATAACGCTCCAACCTTCCATGACCCTCCAAGGAAAGGGCCGTCCCGTCTGGGATGGCCCTTTTTCGTGGTGCACCAGCGAAACCATCGAGTGGGAGGACGCTGCTTCTAGCCTGTCAATTGCTTGTCCATGCGCCATCAGCTTGATCGGCGGTGGGGGAGAGGAGCATCATCTGGAACTTGATTGGCTATAATAAGTTAGAAAATGTAAACATTTTCTAAGCGAGGTGGATTGCATGTCACGTCAAGCTTCGGAATTCCAATAC
>CAMZCV010000154.1 GCA_947305035.1 uncultured Coriobacteriales bacterium
TAGAGGTAGTCGTCCTCGAGCACCTCGCGGGCTTCCTCGAGCTCGATGAGCACGGCATCGATGCCGGTACCGCCGTAGGTGGTGCGGGCGTTGGCGATGCTCTCGGGGTCGAGCGTACCGATGATGTCATCCTCGAAGAGGTCGCTCGCGGCGCGCAGGTCGTCGAGCGTGAGGTCCTCCAGCCCGCATCCGCGCTTCTCGCACTCCAGCACGAGCCCGCCCACGACCGCATGCGCCTCGCGGAAGGGCATGCCCTTCTTGGCAAGGTAGTCGGCGATGTCGGTGGCGGCGGTGAAGCCCTCGCCCGCCGCAGCGGCCATGCGCTTTCGGTTGACCTTCATCGTGGCGATCATGCCCTCCATGGCCACGTAGCAGCCGAGCAGCGTGTCGACGGCGTCGACGATGCCCTCCTTGCACTCCTGGAGGTCCTTGTTGTAGGCCAGCGGCAGCCCCTTCATCGTGACGAGCAGCCCCATGAGGTGCCCCACCACGCGACCCATCTTGCCACGCGTGAGCTCGGCGAAGTCGGGGTTCTTCTTCTGCGGCATGATGGACGAGCCCGTGGACCACGCATCGGCCAGCGTGATGAACCCGAACTCCGACGTGGACCACAGCACGATCTCCTCGGCCAGGCGCGAGAGGTGCATCATCGAGACCGCGCAGGCGTACACGAGGTCGAGCAGGTAGTCGCGGTCGGACACCGCGTCGAGCGAGTTGGGCATCGTCGTGGCGAAGTCGAGCAGCTCGGTGGTGCGGTCGCGGTCGAGCGGGTAGCTCGTCCCGGCGAGCGCGGCGGACCCCAGCGGGTTGGCGTCGGCAGCGTCGAACGCGATGACGAGCCGGTCGAAATCGCGCGTGAGCATCCAGAAGTACGCGAGCAGGTGGTGCGAGAGGAGCACGGGCTGCGCATGCTGCAGGTGCGTGTAGCCCGGCATCACCACGTCGGTGTACTTCTCGGCGGCGTCGAGCAGGACCTCGCGCAGGGAGGTGTTCTCGGAGAGCAGGTCGTCGGCGAGCTCCTTGGCGAGCAGGCGGATGTCGGTCGCCACCTGGTCGTTGCGCGAGCGGCCCGTATGCAGGCGGGCGCCGGCGGCACCGATGTCGGCCGTGAGGGCGCGCTCGATGGCCATGTGGATGTCCTCGTCACGGTCATCCCAGACGAAGGTGCCCTCCTCGATCTGCGTGCGGATGCGCCCGAGGCCCGCCTCGATGTCCTCGAAGTCCTGCTCGGAGATGATGCCCTGCTCGGACAGCATGCGCGCATGCGCGAGCGAGCCCGCGATGTCATGCTCGGCCATGACCTTGTCCGTCTCGAGCGACGCGCCCCACTTGAGCGCGTACTCGTTGGTTGCCTCCTCGAACCTGCCCGACCAGAGCGCCATGGGAACCTCCCGGATGAGAAACGGCGCGCACGGATGGCCGCACGCGCCGACGTGTACGATGCAATCCTACCGCATGGACGGCAGGTGCGGGGCGGGGCGCCCCTAGTTGATGGGCTGGAGTCCGGAACCCGGGCCCTGGACGCGCGACCAGATGCGCGACGGCAGGCTGTGGAGCTCGATGAAGCCGCGCGAGGCGCTGTGGTCGAACTGGTCGCCCTCGTCGTAGGTGGCGAGGTTGTAGTCGTAGAGGCTGTAGGTGGAGCGCAGGCCGTCGACGAAGATGCCGCCCTTGCAGAGCTTGATGCGCACCTCGCCGGTGACGAACTGCTGGGTGTAGGCGTTGTACGCGTCGATGGCGAGGCGGCTCTGCGAGAACCACATGCCGCGGTAGACGAGCGACGCCCACTCCACGTCGAGCTTGGCCTTCTGCTTGAGGGCCTCGGCGTCGAGGCAGAGCATCTCGAGAGCCTGATGGGCGGTGATGAGCAGCAGCGCGCCGGGGCACTCGTAGCACTCGCGGCTCTTGATGCCCACGACGCGGTCCTCGATCATGTCGATGCGGCCATAGCCGTTGCGGCCGGCGATCTCGTTGGCCTTGAGGATGACGTCGAGCAGGGGCATCTCAACGCCGTTGACGGAGCAGGGCACGCCGCCCTTGAAGCCGATGATGACGGTCTCGGGGTCGTTGGGGCAGTCCTCGGGATTATTGGTCATCGTCCAGATGTCGGCGGGCGGGGTGTTCCAGGTGTCCTCGAGCACGCCGCACTCGATGGCGCGGCCCCAGAGGTTGTCGTCGATGGAGTAGGGCTTCTTGTGGGTGGTGGGCACGGGCACGCCGTGCGCCTCGGCCCAGACCATCTCCTCGTCGCGGGTCTTGAGGTCCCACTCGCGGACGGGCGCGATGATCTTCAGGCTGGGGTCGAGCGCCTGGATGGACGTCTCGAAACGCACCTGGTCGTTGCCCTTGCCGGTGCAGCCGTGGGCCACGTAGGTGGCGCCGTACTCATGGGCGATGTCCACGAGGTGCTTGGAGATGAGGGGGCGGGAGAGTGCGGAGAGCAGCGGGTAGATGCCCTCGTATTTGCCGTTTGCCCAGATGGCCTTGGAGAGGATCTTCTCGGCGTACTCCTCGCGCATGTCGACTGCCTCGGAGACGATGGCGCCCATGTCGAGGGCCTTCTGCTTGATGGGACCGAGGTCGCGCTCGTCCTGACCCACGTTTCCGCAGATAGCGATGACATCCATGCCTCGCTCAACCTGGAGCCACTTCACGATGACCGACGTATCGAGACCGCCCGAGTAGGCGAGTACGACTTTCTCCTTTGCCATAGCTTGCACCTTCCGTTCGTACTTTTGCGTGGTTCTGTATCTTACTCCCACTGATATGCAAAACAATGGGAAATATTTCCCGTTTTTATTCGTGTAACAAATCCTTTGTCTCTTGTTCACGTTTTTGGAAGCGTCTCCTGACGGAGCCGTCGAAACGACGGCTTTCAATGAAGGCACGCAACGCCCCCGCAAGATGTCAAACGGCAGTTTACCTATGCGCCGCTCGCGGGGGATATCTTCATGTCGTACCGAAGGTCCAGAGAGAAAGGACACGTCATGAAGAAGGATCTCACCGAGCTGGTATTCATCGTCGATCGCAGCGGTTCCATGGGTGGGCTCGAGAGCGACACCATCGGCGGCATCAACGCCACGCTGGCGAAGAACCGCAAGATCGAGGGCGATGCGAACGTCTCGATCGTGCTCTTCGACACCACCGCCGACGTGATCGTCGACCGCAAGCCCATCGCCGAGGTCGCGGACCTCACCGAGAAGGACTACCAGGTGCGCGGGTGCACGGCGCTGCTCGATGCGCTGGGCGACTCGATCAAGCACATCAAGCGCGTGCAGGGCTACATGCCCGAGGAGTACAAGGCGGAGCGCGTGATCTTCGTCATCACGACCGACGGCCTGGAGAACACGAGCTCCCGCCACAGCTACGCCGACATCAAGCGCACGATCGAGGCGCGCACCGAGGAGGGCTGGGAGTTCATCTTCCTCGGCGCGAACATCGACGCCGTGGGCGAGGCGGGACGTCTGGGCATCCATGCCGACCGCGCAGCCACCTACATGGCAGACAGCATGGGCAACGCGGTCATGTACGACGCGGTTGCGGAGGCGACTTGCAGCATGCGCTCGATGCCGGCGGGCATGGCCATCGGCGGGGCCTGGAAGGCGAAGGTCGAGAAGGACACGGCCAAGCGCAGCCCGTTTAAGCGCCGCTAGCGTACAATAGGCGCAGATAGAACGCTGGAAAGGGAGGCGGAGATGTTCGGATTCAGGAAAAAACGGCTCGACGACGTCCTGATCGGGAAGATCTCCGCCTTCATCGACCGCACGTTCGTCGACGAGGACGCCATCAAGAACCGCAAGGAGAAGGTTCTGCGCCAAGAGGAGCAGTCCATCTTGGCGTCGATGATGGAGGATTACTCCGCAGCGCCCATGTGTGGCTATTCCTCTCCGTCTATGCCCGAATACGCCGCCCCGTCGAGACCTGCGCTGGAGGATATGCCAGCGCGTGCGAAGCGAGTGTCGGCACCGTCGATGCCGGCGCCCCAGAAGGCGATGGGCACGACCGCCCAGAGGCGCACCGCATCCAAGGCCGCGGAACCGAGCCTCGCCGCATGGCTCGACCAGCTCGACGAGCCCTTCTCCACCACGCTCCTCGAGCTCATCGACCGCAAGGGCATGAGCGACGTGCAGGTGTACAAGCGCGCGAACATGAGCCGCCAGCTCTTCTCGCGCATCCGCAGCGAC
>CAMZCV010000155.1 GCA_947305035.1 uncultured Coriobacteriales bacterium
GGCGGCACCGGCGGCAACCTCCATAGCTGCCTTCTCGTTGATGGACCACTCCACGTAGACGTCATCGGATCTGCGCTTGGCAACCGTCTCGAGCACCTCGGTCGAAGGTGTGCCGGGATACCCGGCGACCACCCTCACGCCCGCGGCGAGCGCCCCGAGCGCGATGGCCTCGTTGCCCATCAGGAACTCCTCGTGCATGAGCCCTCCCCTTGCACGTTTCGTTACATAACCAACCAGCTACGTTAGCAGGTTTACCAGATTGCGGTAGGCTTGTTCACATGTTGGAAAGCGAACGGACGGAGGCCAGATGCGCGTCACCCATCTTTACCATTCCGGGTTTCTCATCGGCCTCGGGCGCACGTTGCTGCTCTTCGACTGGTTCCCCGAGACGCAGGAGCGCGCGAACGCGGATCTCGCGCTCCTCGACGGAGCCGAGAAGCTCTACGTGTTCTCGTCGCACGCGCATCACGACCATTACACGCCCGCCATCTGGAACCTGCAGCGCTATCACGGCCTCGCCAACGCCGAGATAACCTATATCGTCGATGATGAGGTGGCCACGCTCGCGCCCGTGGGCAACGACCTCGATATCGTGGCATGCGAGCCCGAGATGGTCTACGAGATCGATGACGACATGGAGGTCACCACCCTCGAATCGACCGACGAGGGCATCGCCTTCTGCGTGGACGCGCTCGGCAAGACCATCTACCACGCGGGCGACCTGAACATCTGGTGGTGGCCCGAGCGCGACGAGAGTCTAAATGTGCTCTCCGAGCAGCACTTCCTCTACTTTTTGCAGATCCTCGAGGGCAGACATATCGACCTGGCGATGCTTCCCATCACGCCGCGCGCTGGCGCGGACGGCGACCGCGGCATAGCGGCCTTCATGGAGCGCGTGGGAGCCGACGTGGTGGTGCCCATGCATTACCGAGACGACCGTGCAGGCGCCCTGGCGCTGGCTGCGAGCGAGCGTCTCGCCCCGTGGCGCGATACAATCAGATTTGATGATAGTTTCGAGCTCTAGGAGCAGCGCCTTCGATTGCAGCGGCGCAGGCTATAGGGTGATAGAGGAGAACCATGGACACGCGAAACTTCTATGCGGGCGAGGAATTCTACGCGCATCTCATGCTCGGCGCGCACATTGTCGAGAACAGCGTGCGCTTCCGCACCTTCGCGCCGGCGGCCAGCCGCGTCGAGCTTCTGCTGGACGGGCAGGCGCACGAGATGCGCAAGGTCGCGGACGGCAATTTCTGGGAGGAGACGGTTGCCGGCGCCCATGCCGGACAGGCCTACGAATACCGCATCTGGCATGGCGGATCGTACGTCGACCACGCCGACCCATATGCCTATCGCAGCGAGCTCCGCCCGGCACATAGGAGCATCGTGGCAAGCCTGTCGTACGAGTGGCACGATGCCGATTGGATGGCAACGCGCAGCGATTGCCGCAACAGGCCCATGAACATCTACGAACTCCACCTGGGCAGCTGGCGCAAGCGCTCGGGCGATGAGCCCAGCGACGATCCGGCGGATTGGTACACCTACGACGAGCTTGCCCAGATGCTGCCCGCCTACCTCACCGAGCTCGGTGCGACGCATGTGGAGTTTCTTCCGCTGAGCGAGCATCCCTTCGACGGGTCCTGGGGCTACCAGCCCACGGGTTTCTTCTCCCCCACCAGCCGCTACGGCGAGCCGACGGGCCTCATGCGCCTGGTCGATGCGCTCCACGGCGCGGGCATCGGCTGCATCATGGACTTCGTGCCCGTGCACTTCGCAACCGATGCGTGGGGCCTTGTGGACTACGACGGCACCGCGCTCTTCGAGTATCCCAACGACGCGGTGGGTGTCTCGGAATGGGGCAGCAGGAACTTCATGCACTCGCGCGGCGAAACCTGCTCGTTTCTGCAGAGCTCCGCGAACTTCTGGATGGGCGCCTACCACTTCGACGGCATCCGCATGGATGCCATCAGCCGAATCATCTACTGGCAGGGCGACGAGAAGCGCGGCGTGAACGGCATGGCCGTCGACTTCGTGAAGACCCTGAACAGCGGCCTGCACTCCCTCAATCCCGGGTGCTTCACCGTGGCCGAGGACTCCACGAGCCTCGCGGGCTGCACCACGTCCGTCGAGGAGGGCGGCCTGGGCTTCGATTACAAGTGGGACATGGGCTGGATGCACGATACGCTCGAGCTCTTCCAGACGCCGCCCGAGCACCGCAGAGACGTCTACCACAAGCTGACCTTCTCGATGATGTACTTCCGCAACGAGCGCTACCTACTGCCGCTCTCCCATGATGAGGTGGTACACGGCAAGGCAACCGTCGCGCAGAAGATGGCGGCCGCCGACGTGGAGGGCAAGCTCGCGCAGGCTCGCGCGCTCTACCTCTACCAGATGGCGCACCCCGGCAAGAAGCTCAACTTCATGGGCTGGGAGATCGCGCAGCTGCGCGAGTGGGACGAACGCCGCGAGCAGGACTGGTTCATGCGACGCTACCCCTCGCACGACGCGTTCTTCCGCTTCTGCCGCGAGCTGAGCGGCATCTACCGCGGCGAGCCCGCGCTCTGGGAGCTCGACTATGATGAGGCGGGCTTCTCCTGGGTACAGGCGAACGATGAGGCGGATGTGGTGTATGCGTTCAAGCGCACCGACGCCGAAGGCAGGGAGTTGCTCTGCGCACTCAACCTTTCGGACAGGGCTGCGAAGGTTGAGCTCGACCTGCCCGGCGCATCGTCTGCGATCATGCTCATCGACACCGATTGGCAGCGTTACAGCGGGTCCACACCCGATGCGGAGGGTGTAGCGATTTCCTGCGAGAACGGCGTGTTGCGCCTAACCCTCCCCGCATGCTCGGGAAAGATCATGAGGTTGGTTGCCCCTCACGGCTAGGCTTGCCGGCACGTCCTACTTGACGCGGTTCGCCTCGAGCGGAATCTCGTCCAGACCGCGGACGATTTCGATCCAGCAGCCGTCGGGATCGGCGATGAAGTAGAGCCCCATACGCGGGTTCTCCTTCACGATGCAGCCCATCTCCTCGTGCAGAGCGTGGAAGGCGTCGTAGTCGTCCACGCGCACGCAGACATGGGTGTCGCCGTTGCCGTTGTCGTAGGTGCCCTCGTAGCCGCGGTTCCACGTGAGCTCGAGCTCGAAGTCGGCCTCATCGTTGCCGATGAAGACGATGAGCCAGGAGCCATCCTCGGGTCCCTTGCGGCGGCGCTCCTTCAGGCCGAGCGCCTTCTCGTAGAACGCAAGCGTGGCGTCGAGATCGTATACGTGGGTGTTGCGATGGATGAGCTTGGCGCGCATAGTCTTACCTCCCCTTTCATCCTCCAGAATATCTTGAAGTGTAGCATGCACGAAAACGAAGCGGGCTCCCTGAAGGGAGCCCGCGCTGCTAACAGAGGGTGTCAGAAGTCGTTAGCGGTTCTTGCGAGACCTGCCTTTCAGCACGTACGCGGCGGCAACGCCAAGCGTTCCGAGAACTCCGACCATCGGAAGGAGCACGGTGGGGTCGCCGGTCTTGGGTACATCGGGCTTCTTGGGCTCATGCGTGTTGGTGACCGTGAAGGTGGTCCCATCCATCTTCACCGTAGCGGTATAACCCTCGGGAACCTTGTCCTCCTCGACGGTGTAGGTTGCATCCTTGCCGTCGATGCTCTTGGGCAGGCCGGTTGCGGTGGCCTTCCAGCCGTTGGCCTCGGAGAGCTCGAGCTGGACACCCGTGAAGGCGCCGTTGGCGATGATGCTCACGGTGACGGACGCGGGACGGATGCCATCCTTGTCGTCCTTATCATCCCAAACCTTGACGACGGTGACGTCGACGGTTCCGGGCGCAGGCTCGGACTTGTGGACATTGGCGATGACGAAGCCGTTGGTCGCGTCGCCCGCCACGGCGGAGGAGTAGCCCTCGACCTCGACCTCCTCGATGGTGTAGGCGATCTCCTTGCCCTCGGAGTACTTGGGCATGTCGGTGAAGGTGTACTTCCAGCCCTCGGGCTCACCGAACTCTGCGGTTGCAACCTCCTTGCCGTCAGCAAGCAGCTTCACGGTGATGGTGTCGGGACGGATGCCGTCGCGGTCGTCAACGTCATCCCACGTCTTGGTGACGTTGATGTCGATGGTCGCAGGCTCGTGCTTGTTGGTGATGGCGAAGGTGCCGTCCACGTTGCTCGTGATCGAGGCGACGTAG
>CAMZCV010000156.1 GCA_947305035.1 uncultured Coriobacteriales bacterium
CAGCAGAACGCCGCTGCGGCCATGGATGATATTGCCACGAATGTCTTCATGGCCAAATGATACCATGCCCGCCCTCGGCCGTCAAGCGTCAACTTTCCTGGAGTTTACCCATTTTTCAGGTTCTGGCGAGGCGCGGTGGATTGCCGCGCGCGTTGGAGACAAAAAAGCGGCACCTCTCCGCCGGTTTTCGGTATAATACCGAGTGCAAAAAAACAACCAAAAAGAGAGGCGCCGCGCCGTGAATGATACCATAATTGCCGCGAGGGCGAAAGAGCAACACGACAACTTTCTGGGTAAAGTTTTTACCCATTTCTCGAAACCGAAGGCGAGGTTCGTCCGGGAGGCCACCTATGGGATCCAGGCCTCCGGCGACACGAAGCTTTCGTCCATCGTGCGCGCGATAGAGGACGATGTCGCGCCGATCCAGACGGAGAAAAGACTCTCACGCAACATCGAGGACGAGACGCTGGGGCATGAGATTTCCGCCGCGATCCTGTCCGAGGGGGCACGTCATGTCAGGAAAGACACGCTCATCCTCGTAGACCCGACGGAGATACGCAAGGAGTACGCCTACAAGATGGAGTACGTCACGCGAATCAGGGACGCAAGCCGGTCTTCAAAGGAAGGACGCGACGTCATCGTCAACGGCTACCACGGGTGCATCGCCGCGGCCTGCACGAGCGGGTCGAGGAAGACGATCCCCCTCGCGCTCAAGCTCTGGTCGTCGCGCGCGCCGGGCTTCAGGGGCGAGAACGACGAGGTGCTGGAGATCATCAACGACATATTCGAGGCGACGGGCGGCAAGGGTATCGTCGTCTACGACAGAGGCGGCGACAGACCCGCATTCTACGGGGATTTCATCGAGAAAGGCAGGGACTTCATCGTGCGCGTAAAGTCGCGAAGCGTGCTCTCGTGGAACGGCCTGCACGAGATCGGATTCCTTGCGGAGAGCTGCACCATGCAGCACCACCACCACGTCACGTTCGACTCCCACGGCAAGGAATGCAACATCCAGATATCCTTCGGCACGATGCCGGTCAGGCTGCCGATGTTCCCCGACAAGAATCTGCACCTCGTCGTCGTCAAAGGCTTCGGCCAGCAGCCGATGATGCTCCTGACGTCGCTCCCGGTCGACGCGTCGTTCAAGTCCCAGTGGCGGATCGTCGAGGGCTACCTCAGCCGCTGGCGCATCGAGGAGACCATCAGGTTCATCAAGCAGGAGTACGGCTTCGAGAACATCCGGGTGCACAGCTACAACGCAATCCGCAACATGGCCTCGCTCGTCCTCGCGTGCGCCTACTTCGCCACGGTGTGGATCGGACGGCACCTGAAGCGACAGGTCCTCGCGGAGCACCTCGCCTACCTGAACAAGCGGCTGAACGAAGTGCCGCAGTTCGGCGCATACGCAATCACGTCCGGCCTGAAACGCGCATTCTCCGCCTTCGGAAGGCTCGCACGGAGCATCGCCCACATCGTCCCCCGCACCGAGATGGTCGACTTGTCCCAGTACCTGCCGGGCTTTGCGGAACTGCTCGACCTCGACGACGGATAGTCCCCGTGCCTCCTGTCGCGCAAAATACACTTCCTAAAATCACCTCACCCCGTAAACATTGGGCGAAGTCCCATTTTGCCCTCAAAAAAAAGGGCTCTTCGTGCATGAGTGTGGGTCGGTTCATGCCACCTCCTGACGAGATTTCCCTTTGTTCATGCGCATCGGAGCGTTGCAACTGGGCCACGGGATTGTGATGTTCGAGCAGAACAGCATTACGAGCGCGATCATCGTGTCGATGTTCCGGAAGCCGTAGGCGACTCTGATGAGCAGCTTTATCTTGTTGTTCAACGCCTCAATCCTGGCGTTGCTGACGTGATAGCGGATTGCATTGATGATGTGCTCGCGGTGGCGCCTTATCTTGCGCTGCAGCTCGACGAACGCGGGGATGCGGCATCTTTGTGCGCGTGCGGTCCACCTGTCTATGGCCGCCGCCGCCTCGTCCGCGTCGGTCATCTTGAAGATGAGCCGCAGCTGCTCCTTCATGGCGTGGGCGCGGCTCAGCGCGCCGTCTCCGGCCTGGATCACGGCGAGCCGCTCCTGCTGGCCGGGAGTGAGGTTCTCCGGGTTCTTGCCGAGCGCGTATTTCGAGTGCTTGATGTCGTCCGCAGCCTGCTTCGCCGCCCTGCGGGCCTCCTTGGCCTCCCTGTCCCCGTTCTTCGGCTTCCCCATCCCCCGCCACTTCTCCAGCGCGCGCCGCCAGGCCTCGATCCTGACCGCGTCCAGCGCGGCGTTGGCCCACTCGACGGCGTGGAACGGGTCGAGGCATCTCTTCGCGTCGGGGCAGTGCTCCGCGCACGAGTCGGTTATCCACCGCGCGCCGTCGCCCGTGACGACCTCGATCGACGCCCGCTGCTCCGGCGTCAGCTCCTTGAAGAACTTGTCGACGACCTCCTTGCCGTGGCCCTCGCAGGCCCATATCACCGTGTTCGTCTCGTGGTTCACGACGGTGGTGATGTAGCTGTGCCCCTTCCTGTAGCTCGTCTCGTCGATCCCGATCTTCCTCAGGCCGTCGAAGCGCTTCCCGACGTCCGGCTCGAGGTCGCGCCACACGAGCTCCACGAGCCGCCCGACGGTCTTCCAGTCGATGTCCAGCCGCTCGGCCACGCGGCTCCTGCTGAGGCCGCACTTGACCATCCACGCCGCCGAGTAGGCGAAGTCCAGCGTGAACCTCGAGTTGGGCTTCGCCCACGGCACGCCCGCCGTCAGCACGCCGTGCCCGGGGCAGCAGACCCGCGGCACCCGCGAGCCGACCACGACCCTGACGGGGCCGAAGTCCATGCCGCGCCAGGAGGCCTCGCCGCAGACGTAGTCGTGCACGGGGCACTTGCGCCCGCACACGGGGCACCGCCACTTGTCGCGCTTGTACAGGCGCACGTGTACGACCAGCGTCTTTGCGCCGCCCTCGTGCTCCCTCAGGTCAAAGCCGGCCACGCTGGCCCCCTTGACATTGAGCAGCTCTCGTAGTAATCTATTCACCGTCATCCGGGTGTTCCTTTTTGTTGTGGTGCAAAAGCACAGAATGGAACCTCGGATGGCTTTTGTCAAGGGGAAATGGGGCCTCCGCCCGTAAGTCTTTGTCCACGGCGGGTTGCAAACAGCCGCCCGGCCGGCCAGCCAGCGTCGCAAGCGCGCTGGCCGGCCGTGCGGCTGTTCACAACCCATGCCGCACATGAAAAAGCCGTGCGTTGCAAACAGGCGGCATGACGGCCGCCTGTTCACAACGCACCAGCACCCACAGGGAGGGGGCTTCAAGCACTCTAACAATCATTTCATTGCATGAACCGACCCACACTCATGCACGAAGCCTCACAATTTGACGCGCAATTGACAAGTCCGATTGCGATGGGCGAAGGCGATTCCATCGTCGCTGCGCTTGTCAAGGTGCTGGAACCGAATGGGTAGAAAGCGTATTCGCGAGCCGCCAATGGGGCGGTTCCCCGAGGCCAAGCCGTCCGTTCTGGTGGGAATCGCCTTGCTTGCCATCGTCTGCACGCTGTTCGGCGGCGGCAAGATGAGGAGCGGCGGCGGCGGTCGCGGGGCGACCGTCCTACCGGGTGTGACCGCCGAGGAGATTGCGCAGGGGTGGCGGCTGGAGTGCGTGACGACGAATGACGCGGTTTCATACGCGATGCCGACGAACGGAGTTGAGTATGCGCCGTGGTCGCGAGGTGGCGGATACGAGACTCACTTTCCGCTTGACCTCGGCGAGTTCGCTTTCCCGTTCGGTACGGGCGTGGTACACCGCTTGGACGTGCTTTCTGGCGGCTTGGTGGAGTCGTTGCCACGGCAACGGGTGGGAGGTGCGTACCATTCGTTGATGTCGATATGTGCGGCGAGGGAGTATGCGTCGATTGTGCCGAGGGTGGGGAGGTTCTGGTGGGCGGAGACGGCGCGGCCGGAGTCCGCGCCCTACCAGTCAAAACTACTCACGTGGGAAAATGTATATGCGGGGCGGGATAGGACGGGGCAGTATAATGCGCAGATTGAGTTGTGCGGCGATGGCAACTTTCTGACGCGTTCAAACGACGTGGAGCGAGTGTATCGGCGAGTGCTTCCGTTCGACATTGACAACGACGGCTTGCCGAACA
>CAMZCV010000157.1 GCA_947305035.1 uncultured Coriobacteriales bacterium
AAGAACACACGCAGGTATGCAAAACGGCAGCTATCCTGGATCAAGCACGATGGCAGAGTCGAGTGGATCGACATGCTCGCCCATAGCACAGTTTCCGCAGCTCAATCGATTGCCCAGGAGGTATTCGATGCCGCGATTTGAACACCATTCCACGGCGCCCGTTCCCGAGCGCGCCATCCTCGTGGGCGTTGAGCTCGGACGGTCCGACTGGTCGCTCGAGGACTCCTTGGCCGAGCTCGGCCGTCTTGCCGAGACAGACGGTGCCGAGGTCGTGGGCATGCTCACGCAGCGGCTCGATGCGCCTGTCCCCAAGACGTTCGTCGGCAAGGGAAAGGTCGAGGAGATCGTTTCGATGGTGCGTGCCCTCGACGCCGACGTCGTCATCTTCGACGATGAGCTCACGCCATCCCAGCAGGTCAATCTTGAGAAGATTGTCGGAGAGCCCACCAAGATCATCGATAGGACAGCGCTTATCCTCGACATCTTCGGGCAGCATGCTAAAACCCGCGAAGGACGTCTCCAGGTGCAGCTTGCACAGCTTTCCTATGTGCTCCCGCGCCTGAGGGGCATGTGGAGCCACCTGGTGGGCGAGCAGACGCGCGGTGGAATCGGAAGCCGTTTCGGACAGGGAGAAAGCCAGCTCGAGGTCGATAGGCGCTTGATTCGCAAACGCATCTCTACCCTTCATCATGAGCTTGAGGTCCTTGAAACACGTCGCGGCGTGCAGTCGAAGGCACGATGGGAGTCGGGCGTCTATCGCGTTTCGCTCGTAGGGTACACGAACGCCGGCAAATCCACGCTTCTGAACGCCCTCACCGGTGCCGACGTGTATGTTCAGGATGAGCTGTTCGCAACGCTCGATCCCACGACGCGCGCTCTCGATCTTGAGGAGGGGCGGAAGATCACTCTAACCGACACGGTTGGATTCATCCAGAAGCTCCCCACCATGCTCGTCGAAGCATTCAAGTCGACGCTTGCCGAGGCGCGTGCAGCGGACCTCATTCTGCTCGTGTGCGACGCCTCAGACATCAACCACAAGCTGCAGATTGCGGCTGTTGAAAGCGTGCTTGCAGAGATCGGCGCCTCCGATATCGCACGCTGCATCGTCTTCAACAAGTGCGATCTCATCGATGATGCTGAGCGTGCCGCGCTCGAGCGCGATTACCCCAAAGCGCAATTCATCTCGGCGCTCGACCGCAAGGGCTTGCGCGGGCTTCTCCACCGCATTGCGAGGGAGGCCAGCGAGGGAGATACCACCATGACCGTGTGCATCCCCTATGGGAAGGGCCTGCTTATCAAGATGGTGCATGAGCGCTGCCAGCTCATCCATGAGCGGTATGGGGAAGGGGGCCTTATCGCCACCGTGCGCGCCTCCGAGCGCATGGCTGCGACGCTAGCGCCCTATCGCCAAGAGGACGAGCTGGCTGATGCCCAGCAGGGCGGGCTGATGGAGCACATAGACGGGTAGGGCGTGTGCGCCTATGAACTCGAGCGGTGCGATGGAGAAGCCCCAGAAGCTCTGGGTATAGCCAGACTGCTTCCAGGTGAGGCCGAGCGACCAGCCTGCAAGGTAGAGGAAAAGATAGGGGAGAAGCGGATAGTAGTCTGCCGACATGAAATCCACTCCCGGCAAACCGAGCCACGATAACCATCCCGACTCATATATGCCGCGCGGTATGCGGAGAAGCTCCGTTCCGAATACCGAAATGGTTCCGGATGGGAGCTTGAGCAGAATGAGGAACACGATGAAAAAGGCGGCTGCCCATAAGTATCCCTTTGGTGAGAACGAGAGCCTCATGAGGATTGCGGCGACGAGCGTGCAAGCCGCCATGCAATAGATGATGCCGAAGGAAATCTCGACGCTTTTGTCGATGAATGATGTGACGACGTAGATGGCTATGGCAACAGCTCCGTAAACGGCAGCGCGTTTGAGATTGTTGCGCGAGAAGGTGCACATGACGCCTGCGATAAGAAGGAAGGTCCAGGAGATCGACGCGCGCCAGATATCAACCGCAAGGGTGAAGAATGCGCTCGTTGGAACGATGCCGATGAGGAAAACAAGGTCATAGTAGAAATGGAAGAGCACCATGGAGACGACGGAGAAGCCCCTGATGGTGTCGAAAAGACGAACGCGCTGATGAGGCGCGTTCGCATTGGGGCTCTGTTCGTGCTGGTGGGACATGGTTATGACATGGAACGGATGAGCGCGGTGACCTTGCCGAGGATAAGGGCATCTTTGACGTAGATGGGCTGCATGGAGTCATTCTCGGGCTGGAGGCGGATGCGATCCTTCTCGCGGTAGAACGTTTTGACGGTGGCGGAGTCGTCGATGAGGGCGACGACGATCTCGCCGTTATGGGCGTCCTGCTGCTCTTTGACAACGATGTAGTCGCCGTTGAAGATGCCGGCGTTGATCATGGAGTCGCCATGCACGCGCAGGACGAAGGAGCTGGCATCGCCGACGAGAGACGTGGGGAGCGTGAGGCTCTCCTCGATGTTCTGCTCAGCAAGGATGGGCATGCCGGCTGCGACGCGACCGACGAGCGGAAGCGAGATGGTGTTGTTCGAGAGATCCTGCGAGACCGTGGCGAGGTTCTCGGAAGGCTCGGAAGCGGGTTTGGTGACGTCGATGGTGCGGGGCTTCTTGGGATCGCGCTTGATGAGGGAGAGCTCCTCGAGCGCTTTGAGATGCATGTGCACGGTGGAGGGGGACTTGAGGCCAACTGCGGATCCGATCTCGCGGACCGACGGGGGATATCCATGGCTCTCGGTATACGAACGGATGTAATCGTAGATTGCAGCCTGACGCTTGCTGAGTTTGCCATGTGCCATGACGTTAACCTCCTCTGGCTTCTTTTGAGCCATTGTACATCACTCGGCAGAACGACGCAAACAAATGTTCTAAATTGTTCTTGACTCGAACACTTGTATCAATAATACTATAAAACAGACGTTCGGCAAACAAGCGTTCTGTCTCCATTATTTGTCCACTGCAAAGGATATAACGGATACAGAAGAAACGCTTACCGATAGGAGATGCAGCAATGAGACGCGCCCGCAACATCGCTTACCCCACATCCGGTTCCTCGGCCCTCGAGCCCCGTCGCAACGGCTTCGTAGTCATCGAGGGCACACGCAGCAGCGTCTCCCATCAGCGCGATCCTCGTCCTGAGCAGCTCACCATCATGCAGTCCGTCAAGGCCATCCTTGCCGTTTCCGCAGTCGTCATCGCGCTCGGGTGCACCCTTGTCTTCTCAAACATCACTGCTCAGCAGAGCTTCAACAACGCATTCAGCAACATACCGCTCACCAGCGTCACCGTCCATACGGGAGACTCCCTGTGGGATATCGCCGAGAGCCACGCGCCCCAAGGTGTCAGCACGGCACAGGTCGTTCGCTGGATCACGCAGGAGAACAACCTCAGCAGCTCCTGCATCCAGCCCGGTCAAATCCTTATCGTCCCTGAGGCCTAGGCATCGTTCCCGCAATCCAAAGCAATTGTTTCCGCATAGTGGATACATACAAGCCATTGTGTGTTATTGTGCATACGTACTCTATCTAGAGGGGGATGTATGCGTTGTCCTAAGTGCGGTTGCGAGAACCTCAAGGTTGTCGATTCCAGGCCATCGGAGAGCATCGATGCCATCAGGCGGAGGCGTGAGTGCGAGAAGTGCGGATACCGCTTCACCACGTACGAGCGCCGCGAGGAGATGCCTCTTGTGGTTGTCAAGAAGGATGGCCACAGGGAGCCGTTCGATAGGCAGAAGCTCATGCGCGGCCTGCTCACGGCAACGGTCAAGCGTAACATACCCATTTCCGAGCTCGACGCCCTCATCTCGTCCATCGAAGATGATCTCCGCGATCAGGGCAAAACCGAGATTACGTCTGAGGAGCTCGGAAACACCGTGCTTATGAAGCTCAAAGACCTCGATCTTGTCGCCTATGTTCGCTTTGCATCGGTCTATCGCGATTTCAAGGATCTCGACGAGTTCAGCCAAGCGCTGAGGAGCCTTTCATGACAGACAGCATCCGCCTTTCCATCAAGCGCCTCGATTCCAGCGTGGAGCTCCCGTCCTACGCCTATCTCGGTGACGCGGGTTTAGATCTCAGGGCTAATGAGGATGTTACCCTCATGCCGCT
>CAMZCV010000158.1 GCA_947305035.1 uncultured Coriobacteriales bacterium
AACACGGGTATACTCGTTACGAAGCGCGGCGCACCGCCTCGCCCGATGAAAGGATCCAGTCATGATTTTTGCCATCATCATTATCGCGCTCGTCGTCATCTGCGCAGTCTGGTACGTCAACATCCGCAACGGCATCGTCGTTAAGGAAAACCGTATCGACAACGCGTGGGAGACCATCGAGACCCAGCTCCAGCGCCGTAACGACCTTATCCCCAACCTCGTCGAGGTCGTCAAGGGCTATGCCACCCACGAGTCCGAGACGCTCGAGGCCGTCTCCGCCGCACGCGCCAGCTACGTCTCCGCCGCCACCACCGACGCCAAGATGAGCGCCGCGAACACCCTCACCGGCGCGCTCGGCCGTCTGTTCGCCGTCGCTGAGGCCTATCCTGAGCTCAAGGCAAACATCAACTTCCAGCAGCTCCAGTCCGACCTCAAGGACACCGAGGACAAGATCAGCTACGCCCGCATGAGCTTCAACGACTGCGTGCTCGCCTACAACAACGCTATCGAGACCTTCCCCGGCAACATCGTCGCAGGCAGCAAGTTCAAGCCGCGCCATGGCTTCGAGGCCGCCAACGACGAGATCCGCGAGGCTCCCTCCGTCAGGTTCTAAACTCGCACCCCAGGCACCAACAAGCCCCGCAGGCCGAAACCTGCGGGGCTTTCTTTGTGCGAATCGGAGCGGTTCAAGAGGTTGCGGAGCTACTTGCTGGCCTTCTTGAACTCCTCGGCGAAGTCGCCGAACATCGTGGTCACGCCCTTGAGGTGCTCCCCTGCCTTCTTGGCAGGGTTATCCCCCGCCGCGCGCTTGGCTTTGCCGATAGCCTTGCCCACCTTGCGGGAGCCCTTGTCCACGGCGTCGCCCACAACCTTGCCGGCTTTCTGAGTTGCCCTGGACACGCCGTCCTTGGCGCGTGCGTAGCCCTCGCCCGCCTTTGCTGCCGCACCACCGGAAAGCTCCAGATGGGCAGCCTCGGGCTTGACGATCATCCAACCGTCCTTGTAACCCACAAGCAGGGAGCCGGGCACGGCAACGTGACCCACAAGCGACTCCGCCATGTTGCCATCGCCCAGATGGAAGGCCTTGACCTTGCCCGTCTTGGGCGAGAACTCGATGTCGGCAACGTGGCCGAGCTGCTTGCCATCCTCGGTCTTGGCATCCATGCCGTTCCAGATGATGCACGAATCCCAATCGAGATGAAGGCGCGCACGGGCCGCATCATCCACACCGTCTTCGCGGTTCGTGATGACAAGACCGCGGTCGTTGACATCGAACGAATCGAACGCGAGGAACAGGTCGGGACGGGCGATCATGCCCGCAATGTCGCGTTGATGCACGATAAGACCCACAACGCGCGTCCCCGAAGGCGAGCAGACCACGTTGCGGACCTTGCCGATCCTCTTGACCTGTACCGGTTCGTCACCTTTGCGGCTGGCTTTGGGCTCGTAGACCGCGAGGCCCACGAGCTGCGTCATCCTGAGCACGGCGATTCCTACTCTGCAGTGTCCTCGTCGACGACCTCGACCTTGACGGCCTCGGCGGCGGTGCCGTTGGCGTCCTCGGCAGCATCGGCCATGGAGGCAACCTGGTCGGAGACCGTGTTGACGACGTCGACAACCTGGGCGGATGCATTGGCAACGGCGTCGGAGAGGGAGGAGCGGAGCTGATCCATACGGGCGCGGGCAGCGTCGACCTTCTCGCGGAGCTCGTCAGCGGAGATGCCGCTGGCTGCAGCAGCGTCGCTCACCTTGGAGGTGATGACCTGGGAGCCGCGCTCGTAGCTGTCGACTGCGGTATCCCATGCGTCGTTCATGGCGTCGGCCGCCATGGCGCGGCTCTCAGCGCCGGCACGCGGGGCAAGCATGATACCGGCAACTGCACCGGCAGCAGCACCGACGAATGCGCCAAAGATGAAGTTGAGTTTCTTTCCCATGGTGATCTCCTATCTCTCTAGATGTCGAAATGCGGAAGGACAAGAACATCCTGCTGATTATCCTCAGGTTCGGGCTCGGGCTCCGCGTCGGGCTCCACAACATCCTCGGGAGCGATGAGAAGGCCATCGGCAAGCTCGGGCTCAAGTTCGGGCTCGGGATCAGGCTCGGTCGCGGCCTCATCTTCGGGCTCGTCGACAACCAGCGGAGCAGTGGCGATGGTCGCGTTGGGATCTGCCTCCTCGGGCTCGGGAGCAGTTTCCTCGGGCTTGGGGGCAAGGCCTTCGACCAGGGCGACGAGGCCCTTCGTGATGGCATCGACATCGGGGGCGGGGTCTCCGCCACCGTTGTATGCCCACTCGATGATCCACGACGCGCTGGAGAGTGCACCTGCGACCAGAACGTCGTCGGGACAGGCGAAGCGCAGCTCGAAGGCCCTGTCATCGCCCTCGACAGCACGCGTCTGACCAGCGGAAACGGCACCCGCGAGATTTGTGCGCGCAAGCAGCTCCACGGTCACATGCTCGAGCAGATGCGCGAGCTCGGTATCGTCCATAACGTCGCCGAACGTCTCGCCGCCATCGCCGTAGCAGGCATGGTTGGCGAGCTCGGGGATAAGGTCGGCAATGAGGTCGGTGCCTGCAGAATCGTCGCTGGTGAAAAGCGGCGCATCGTCGTCAACATGGACTTCTGCGGTGAGCGAACGCGGGCTTATGGTTACTTTCCTGATATCAATTAGCTGAGCCACGGTGGTATACCTTTCTCGTAGAACAGCAAAAATGCCTAACTCATTGTAGACGATGAAGCCTTGTCTTCGCCATCTGGCTCGGGTTCCGGAGCGGTCACGCGCAGCATCGACACACGGCGGCCGCGCATCGACTGAACGCGGAACTGCCAACCCTCATGCTCGAACACGTCGCCCGGACGCGGAAGCCTGTCTGCCAGCTCGAGCACGAAGCCGGCGATGGTCTCGTACTCCTCGGTGTCTTCGACGGGCCAGCCGAGCTCGATAGCATCGTCGGTGGAGAAGCGGCCGTCGACCATCCACTCGCGCTCCGAAACCTGCGTGAGGTACTTGTTGTCGGGGTCGAACTCGTCCTCGATCTCGCCCACGACCTCCTCGACGATGTCCTCGAGCGTGATGAGGCCAGCGGTACCGCCGTATTCGTCGATGACGATGACCATCTGGTCGTGCGTGGCGCGCATCTCGGAGAGCAGCGGCATGATGTCCTTGGTATCGGGCACATAGCGCGCGGGACGCATGTAGCGGACGATCTCGTGGGTTTCGGAGCGCTGGTCGAGGACGGGTGCGAGCAGGTCCTTGAGGTAGGCGATGCCCACGATGCGGTCGATGGTGCCGCGATAGACCGGCACGCGCGAGAAGCCGGTCTCGCGCATGACGTCGAGCACCTCGGTGAGGGTTGCGTCGTCCTCCACGGCGGTCATATCCACACGGGGCACCATAACCTCGTAGGCAACGGTGTCGCCGAGGTCGATGACCTCGTGGATCATGGACTTCTCCTCCTCGGTGAGCTCCTCGGAGTCGGTGACCATATACTTGATCTCGTCCTCGGATGCACCGGCATCGATGTCGGGATCGGCGATTCCGAGCAGCTTGGAAAGCGACTGCGCCGAGTGCGCCGTGAGCGCCACGAGCGGCTTTGCGATGACCATGAAGGTGCGGACCGGGCCCGCGACCGACTTGGCCACACCCTCGGGGTCGGCAAGCGCGATGCGCTTGGGCACAAGCTCGCCCACCACGATGGAGAAGTACGACACGATGAGGGTGATGATGACCGTCGCAAGCGGACGCGCGATGTTGGTTGCGAGGCCGAGCGAAGCCATCCAGTTGCCGAAGGGCTCGGACAGGCTGGTGGCGGCGAACGCCGAGGCTGCGAAACCCACGAGCGTGATGGCTACTTGGATTGTGGCGAGGAAGTCACCCGAATCGGAAGCGAGGTCGAGTGCCGATTTAGCACGCTTGTCCCCCTCTTCGGCCTCAGGCTCGAGGATGGCCTTCTTGGCGGAGACAACCGCAAGCTCGGAGGCGGAGAAGAATCCATTGGCAAGGGTGAGCAGGAACGTGACGACGAGCGAGACGACTATGTCCATGCGCGGAAGCGCAACCTCCTTGGCCGGAAACAGGTCAACCATATTATATTAGCAGTATTCCCACATGATTGCAGGTTATTCGGCTGCCC
>CAMZCV010000159.1 GCA_947305035.1 uncultured Coriobacteriales bacterium
CCAGCACGGATACCAAGAGGTAAAGATGCTGGGAACCGCCTAGCCCAAGATGCTCTGCGGGCGTTATGGGCGGGCCTGCCCGTCTGTATCCTGCAGCACCGGGGGCGGGTGCCTGTCGCTGTCTGGCCTACGGTTGCCATCATTGTTTGGGCGATCACATGTGTCAATCAGGGTGCACCCTGCTTTACATGCATCTGATAGACAGCATACTAGCCAAAGACGCTGTTAAACGGGGTCACCTCATATCGGATTGACAGACTCGTAGACGAAGCCAAGACATGGCTATACAGGAACGCAGGGCATGGAGATGCCCGCTCCATATCCCGTTGGATCTGGAGCGGGCATCTCTTCAGTGGCGGGCCACTTCAGCCGAGCGTCTTTGCTACAGCTTGGGCAGCTGGGTCACGTCCGTCTCGGAGCTGCGCATCACGTTGTTGTAGGGGTAGCGGGCCGGTTCCCTCAACTGCCAGCTCGGTGTCGAGCGTGGCGATGGAGATCATCCTTCTGAAGTACTCCGAGTTCTGGCGCCCGAACGAGAAGCCCACGGTGTTGCCGCCAGCATCCAGCACGAGGTCGTGGGACACGCAGAGCGAGGGCCAGAACTCGTAGTCGGTGGGCGTGTCGATGAACTTGAAGGGCTCCACGTCCGTCCCGAGGAACTGCGAGCGGAAGACCTCTGCCACGTCGTCCGCGTTCCACTCGAGCGAGACGATCCTGCGAGCGTCGGCATCGCGGATGGCCTCGAGCGCCTCGCGGCCCTCGAACTCGTGGTCGAAGCGGATCATCCTGCCCCAGCCCAGCTCGTAGGGGTTATGGTAGTAGTTCTCCTTGCTCCCGCTCGCGCTGCCCGCGACCTGCCAGCTGTCGAACGTGAAGAGCTGGTACTGCATGCCGGGCGTGCTCTGCAGGTACTCGGCGAGGCCTGGCACCTCGTTGCGCGGCTCTATGAAGTGGACGCCGTACTGCGGGAAGCCGTTCTCCGCGTGGTTCATGGTGTAGCAGTGCGAGCCCAGGCGCCGCATGCCGAGCGGCTGGCCGGCCTCCCAGATGGCCGTGTAGACGTCGGTGGCGTCCTCGATGGGGCCGTGCACCTCGTAGGCCAGGGTGCCCGCCATGCCCACGCGGCACACGCGCACGTCGTGCCCGGCGATCCTGGCGTTTCGGAAGCGCAGGTGCCCGATGTCGCGCAGGTCCTCCCCGCAGGCGCGCTCGAGCACGTCGATGGAGGTGGGCCCACCGATCTGGAAGAGGTAGACCCTGCCGGTGAGCACCTCGCCCTCCACGTCGAAGTCGCCGTAGCGCCTGGTGGCCAGCGCGAAGTCGACGAGCGGCATCATCCAGTAGGTGGTGACCTCGTCCTCCGCCGTACGCATCATCACGCCGTCCACCACCACGCGCCCCTTGGCGTCGCAGCAGATGCCGTGCTTGATGCGGCCGACCTCGAAGTTGTCCATGTTGGTGATCGTGGCGCGCGCGAGGAAGTCCAGCGCGTCGGGGCCCTTCACCACGTAGGTGTCGGTGGGGTTGAGGCCGGCATGCAGGTAGCAGGTGGTCTTCCACGAACGGGTCTCGTCGCGCCAGCCGGTGAACTCGTAGGGCGAGACGTTCACGAACGAGTTTGAGTACAGCAGCGCGGGCGGGTTGGGCAGTGCGTGGAAGGGGTTGTAGGGCAGCACGTGGGCATTCTCGGGCATGGCTCCTCCTTTGGGATGATTGAACGAACATCTCGTCCATACAAAAGAGGATATGTGCTGATAAATGCAGTTGGTAGATTCGTTTGTTCGAATCTGGTCGTGCTATATTCGTGAATTCTTACTAATATCGACACAAAGCGGCCAACCGCGCAGGGCGAGGGAGAGCTGCAGCAGGAAGCAGGTGCGCTCGTCGGAGAGATCGACGCCCATGAGCTCCTCGAGGCGCCGCACGCGGTAGTACATCGAGTTCTTGTGCACCCCGAGTGCCGCCGCGGCTGCAGCAACGCTGCGCCCCGAGAACAGGAAGGCGTGGAGGTAGCGAACATGGTCGGTGCCGTTCGCCCCATCGAACTCCTCGAGCGCGGCGAGCTTGGGATGCACGGTCATCTCCACGGGATAGCTTGCCGAGACGAGCTCGGCGAGGTGGGCGCCCGCGACGGAATCGTACTCCGAGATTACCTCGCCACTGCCATGGTTGCGCAGGCGGATGGCCGCATCGGCCTGGGCGAAGGCGTGTCTCACATCCTCGAGATTGGTGAACGGCCTGCTCAGACCTATGGAGAGGCCCTCGACATAGATGCCCTGCCCGAGCCTCGACCGAACGTCGGAGATGCCAATGGATCCGTCAAGGATGTGGACGATCCTCCTGTCGCGAGCTACCGCCATCCCCTTGGGAAACGCACGAAGAATCTGGAGCCGCAAGTAGTCTGCGGAGATGAGCTTCTCCGGCCTAGCGAGGTCGATGACCATGACCCGCAGGACTGGGGGCAGGGAGATCCCGAGCCTCGCCAGCCGGTTCCGGGCCTCCTCGTCTCCCACCCTGCCGGCGACGAGGTCCTCGACCAGGGTTCCGTAGCTCACCCTGTCCGAGGAGTCGCGCCTCCCGCGCAGCTCGAAGGCGACGACCTGGCATATGAGGGGCAGCAGCTCCACGTCCTTGTCCTCGAACGCCTTGCACTGCTCGATCACGACGACATGGCCGAGCACATCCCCGCCGTCGCGCACGCGGGAGGCGAGGTAGCGGTGGGGCGAGGCTGGGTTGGTGGAGATGAAGGCCCTGTCGGAGGCGTACATCTTGGCGAAGTCGCCGCTCAGCGCTGACGACCTGATCACGGCGATATGGTCCGACGGGTCATCTGACCAGGCGGGGTCGTCCACGTTCACCGAATCGCTCTTCGCCACTACGTTGATGCCCATATCACAGGCGAACAGGGGATTTCGGAGAATCGAAGCAGCTTTGTTCAGAATTCCTTGGAGCCCGCTGTGGCTGAGAAGAGCCTCGAAGAGGAGGAGGCGGTCGCTGTCTATGTTCACGGTCGTTCTCCTTGGGTGAAAAGGGTGAGGTCATCCCGAAAAACGCACTTCAACTCTACAGCATTGTCAATCGAATCTCTTCAAGGTGGCGTGTATGCATATGCTTCGCCTTGCTAGGTCCAAAAGCAGAAAGAAGGGAATTTGACTGTCCAATAAACGTGCTAGAATCAATTTTGATTTACGTACGTTTTCATGAACACTCTTGCTTTGCGGAAGCGCAGCTAGAAGCCTCGGATGTTATCGAAAGCATTGTGTTCAATTAACACGTGTTTTATGGACACTCTGCAGCTGGGGGAAGGATGTCAGGATGCTGGTTGGATACGCGCGTGTGAGCACGCAAGCGCAGTCTCTAGACAGGCAGATCGACGCTCTTGTCGCCGCTGGCGTCGACCGACGGAATATCTACAAGGAGAAGGCGAGCGGAAAGAAGCGCGACCGGCCAGAGCTGCAGAGACTCCTCGACGAGCTCCAGGTGGGCGACGTCGTCATCGTCGCCGAGACCACCCGCGTGTCGCGTTCGACCAAGGACTTGCTCGAGCTCATCGATGCGATCCGCGGCAGGGGAGCGGAGATCCGCAGCCTTTCAGAACCATGGCTCGATACGACTGATTCGAGTCCCATGGCCGAGTTCGTCCGCACCGTTATGGCGGGCTTCTCCCAACTGGAGCGTCAGATGACATCGGAGCGTGTGAAAGACGGCCTCAAAGCAGCTAAGGCCCGCGGAAGGTCCGGCGGAAGGCCGTCAAAAGCCAACGCCCATTCCGAGGCCGTCATGATGCTCTACCGCGGAGGCATGCGCATCTCCGATATCGCCGAGCACGAGGGCATAAGCCGCACCACGGTCTACAAGATCATCAACGAGGTTGGCTTGGAAGAGATTTGATCGGTTTTTCTCGGCGTCGATACTGCTTTATGAGGGCCACCCCCCAATCGTTGACGACGAGAGGCTATCTCCCGGTATGAAGCCAAGCGAGTTTTATTTGCTCAGGTTTATTCCTCAGCATGGAGAGCTCTGCCCGGAGGTTGTTGTCGGGAAGGGACGCCACGTAGAGCCCGAGCACGATGGGGGAGGCGAAGAGGCCGATGAACCAGAGCGACCCCGTGCCCCCGCAGCCCT
>CAMZCV010000160.1 GCA_947305035.1 uncultured Coriobacteriales bacterium
CGTGTGGATGGTGCCGGTGCCCATGACCGGCTCGCGGTTGGGCCGCGTCATGCGCAGGTCGAACGTCGTGACGGCGCATCCCGTCGCAGGGTCGCGGTCGACGCGCGAGACGTACACGCCGGGCTCGAGGATGAGGTGGTTCATCTGGAAGCTCGCGATCTTCCCCATCACTGCTCTCCTTCTGCCTGAAGGCCTCTGATCTGGTAGAGTTCCTCGTCGGCGAAGCCCAGCCGACGGTAGTAGGGGCGCGTGCCCACCGAGCTGATCACGCGGATCGCCGAGAAGCCCGCAGCATGCGCCTGGCGGCAGGCGCATTCGATGAGGGAGCGGCCGAGGCCGATGTGCTGGGCGCCGCCCTCCTCGCTTCCTCCGAGCTCGGCGACGCGGCCGTAGACGTGGACCTCGCGGATCATCGCGGTCGCGCCGTCCTTCGGAAGGGACAGCCTGAGGAATCCCGCGATGGTGCCATCGGGTCCCGTCCACTGCAGGAAGCGCTCCTGCGAGACGGACGTCCCGTAGACGACGCTCGAAAGCCGCAGCTCGTCGGGGGAGAGGTCGCCCGTCGCGATCTCGCGCTGGCGGATCTCGAGCACTTCCGCATCGTCTCCTGCAGCGTCGACCATCTGCCTCAGGTTCGTCTTCTTGTTGCCTGCGACGATGTCGCCCGACGAGAAGTCGCGGATCATGCGCGAGATGCGCACGTACGCGGGCGTTGCTGCCACATCCGCGGCGAGCACGTCGATGAGCTCCTCCTCCGTGTAGGGCCGCCAGGCACCCCGACCATGGAGGCGCATGAGCGCCGAGCTGGCGATGAGCACGCAGGGGTAGAGCTTGATCTCGTCGGGCTGGAAGCGCGGGTCGGTGACGAGGCGCAGGTAGTCGTCCTTGTCGTCCTGCGGCGTCGCGCTGGGGAGGTTCGCCATCATGTGGGCGACGATCTTGAAGCCGTGGAGCCTCAGGCACGCGAACGCCTGCGCGATGCGCTCCACGGTGATGTTCCTGCCGCAGCGGTCGAGGATCGCCTGGTCGAGGCTCTGGATGCCCATCTGCACCTTGGTGCAGCCGAGGCGGCGCATGAGCGTCGCCGATCCATCGTCCACGAGGTCGGGACGGGTTTCCACGCACAGTCCCACCACGCGCCTGCGGGCATGCTCGTTGGCGCGCTGGGCAGCCTCGAGCTCCTCGAAGGATGCCTGCTGGATGGTTCGCGCGCGTCCCCAGGTATCGCCGGAATAGAGCGTGCCGATGGCGGCGTTGTAGGTGCAGGCGCCCGCATCGACGAGCTCCTGGAGCTCCTGCGCCTGCGCTGCAAGCTCCTCGGGTTCCGAGCAGATCCCGCAACCGCGGTAGAACGCCGTGCGTTCTTCCCGGCGCCGCTCCGCCGCAGCGTTGTCATCGTCGAGCGCGCGGAAGAGCTCCGCCATGAACCAGAGCTGGTAGGGCAGGGGATAGTCGCTCCACGTGCCGCCGAGCACGATGAGCTCGATCTTGTCGGTCACGTGGCCGTTCGATTCGAGCAGGGCGAGGCGTGCGCGGACCTGCAGGTAGGGATCGAAGCAGTTGCGCTCGGCGCGCTGGCAGGCGGGCTCGTTCGAGAGGTAGCTCTTGGGCATGCGGATGTCGTTGGGGCAGTAGATGCAGGAGCCCGAGCAGGGGTGGGGCATGGTGACCACGGTGATGGTGGCCACGCCCGATGCCGAGCGCCGGGGCTTCAGCTTGAGGAGCCGCAGGATCGCGCGGTCCTCCTCGGGCGTGATGGCCCAGCTCTCCCAGAGCGTGCCGGCTTCCTCCTTGGCTGCGCGGTAGAAGGCGAGCAGCTCGAGCTTGCCGATATGGCGCTCCATGCTGCGCACGCTGCGGTTATAGGCGCGGATGCGCTTGGCGAGCCATGCCGTGTCGGGCTGCTTGCCCTCGCGCAGGGCGGAGACGATATCTTGGATGACGGTTTCCATGTAGGCTAGTATAGCTGTATGGATAATGCCACCGCACAGCTCATGAGCAGTTTGACCAGCGATTTCTATCGCCGGGTGGGGGAGTCGTTCTCGGCGACGCGCGGAAGCTCGTGGCCGGGCTGGAATCGCGTGCTCGCTGCGATGGAGGCGCGGGAGAAGGGCGTTCTCCGCGTGCTCGACCTTGCATGCGGCAACCTGCGCTTCGAGCGGGCTCTGTTCGAGCGATTCCCGCAGGCCTGCGCGCATGCGGTTGATTCCTGCGACGGGATGGCGCGTGTCCAGGATACGCGCGTGACCTTCCAGCATCTCGACATCGCTCGGGCGCTGCTCGAGGGAGAACTTGCCATGCGCTTGGACGCTTCGGGCTTCGACGCTGCCGTTTCCCTCGCCTTCGTGCATCATCTTCCGCTCTACGAGCAGCGCGTCAGGCTGATGGATGCGCTTGTGGAATTCGTGCGCCCCGGAGGCATTGCGGCGGTGTCGTTCTGGCAGTTCGCGGACGATGCGCGGCTGCTTGCGAAGGCGCAGGCGGCAACGGCGATCGCCGCCGAGCGCTACGACCTTTCCTCCTTCGGGAAAGACGACTATCTTATGGGATGGCAGGACGAACGGGATGCGTTCCGATTCTGCCATCATTGCAGTGACGATGAGATCGATGCGCTGATCGAGAACGTGGGTGGCAAAGCGCACGTGCTTGACCGCTTTAGGGCGGATGGCGCGTCGGGTACGCTTAACCAGTATGTGATCCTCGAGACCAAGGAGGCGGTGTCATGATCAGGGAGATCTATCTTGCCGGAGGGTGCTTCTGGGGCATCGAGCACCTCATGAAGGCGCTTCCGGGCGTCGTCGACACCACCTGCGGCTATGCCAACGGCACGGGCGAGCAGGACGCGGATTACCGTACTGTCTGCACGGGCAGGACGGGTTTCCGCGAGACGGTGCGCGTGCGCTTCGACAGCGCGGTTACCTCGGTGGATGCGCTGCTCTATGCTCTGTTCCATGTAATCGAGCCCGAGGCGGTGAACCGCCAGGCGCATGATGTGGGCACGCAGTACCAGGCGGGCGTGTATTGGATGCCGGGCGATGACGAGGTAGAGGCCGACGTGCATCGCGTGATGGCCGTGGAGCGCTCGCGCTATGCTGCGTTCGCGGTGGAGGAGAAGCCCCTCGAGAACTTCTTCGCCGCCGAAGAGTACCACCAGGATTATCTCGATAAGAACCCGGCGGGATACTGCCATGTTCCGCGGGCAACCATCGCCCAGCTCGCGTCCGAGCCGTTCGACGAGGGCTATTACCGATAACCGTTTTCCGGCAATCGAAATGATGGGAGGGCTCCAATCCCCTTGGAGCCCTCCCTATGTCCATGCCGCGCGTGTGCCTCGATTGCGCGGCTCGGGGCATTTGCTGCGCTAGGCCTGGCGCATGCCGTGGTGCCCGCCTCTGCCGCAGCGGCCAGGGCCGCTGAAGCCTTCGGGTGCACCGTAGGGACCGCGCTGCATCATGTGCGGGCCTTCGGGACCGCCGCAGCGGGGTCCGGGACCCTGGGGTCCATGGTGCGGGCCGCGCTTCATCGCATGCGGGTCGACGCCTTTCTCCTCGAGCTTGGAGACGATCGAGGCCGTGACCTTGTCGACCAGCGTTTCGAACTGTGCGCGCTCGTCGGCGTCGAGGCAGTCGATGATGTCGGTGCGCTTGTTGAGCGCCTCGAGATCGGGGGCAGCTGCGGCGCCCTCCTCGGTGAGCTTCACGTTGACCACGCGGCCGTCCTCAGCGGAGCGCTCGCGGGTGATGAAGCCCTTCTCCTCGAGCTTGGCGAGCAGCTCGGAGAGCGACTGCTGGCGCATGTCCAGCAGGTAGGAGAGCTCGCGCTGGGTGGTCTCGGGCTTTACAGCGAGAAGTGCCAGCACGCGGCCCTGACCACGCAGCGGATCGCCGCCCATTCCCTTCTCGCGGGCGTCTGCCTGATAGTAGCGGTGGATAAGATGGCCAAGACGTGCGGTCTTGCGTGCGAGTGAGATCTCGCGCTTGTCGAAGTCGTTGATGTTCTCCATGGTGGTGCTCCTTACCTTCCCGTCCTTCGGGATACTTCGGTACCTGTGCAATTACTAGTATCAAGATACCCCTGGCATGCAACCTTATGCATACCGGGATGTCCTC
>CAMZCV010000161.1 GCA_947305035.1 uncultured Coriobacteriales bacterium
CGAGCAGGCTCGTGATGCCGGAGTGCGCGAAGGTGGAGTCGCCGATGACGCCCACCACGGGGCGGCCGGTGCGCTGCGACACCTCCGCGAGCTCCATGCCGTGCGCCATGCTGAGTGAGGCGCCCATGTCGATGACGGAATCGACGGAGCGGTAGGGCGCGACGGCACCCAGCGTGTAGCAGCCGATGTCGCCAGTCACGATGGCCTTGATGCGGCGCAGCTCGCAGTACACCAGGCGGTGCGGGCAGCCAGCGCAGAACGCGGGCGGACGCGGGGGCAGACCCTCGGCGGGCGAGAGGTGCGCTGGATCAGCGACGCCGAACGCAGCGCGGATGTGCGCGGGCATGACCTCGCCGGAGCGCGGCAGGCGGCCGGCGGGTGGATCTGCCACGGGGATTCCGAGGGCGCGGACGCGCGTCTCGAGATAGGTGCATGCCTCCTCGACCACGTAGACGTTGTCGCAGACGGCAGCGAACGCAGCGAGCTTGGCGGGCGGGAGCGGCCAGGTGACGCCGAGCTTGAGGATGGACGCCTCGGGCAGCGCCTCGCGCACGTGCACGTAGAGGGCGCCGGCGCAGATGATGCCCACCTTGGTGTCGCGCATCTCCACGCGGTTGAGCGGCGTCTCCTCGGCCCAGGCAACCAGCTCGTCCTCGCGGTCGTTGGCCACCAGCGTGCGACGCACGGCGTTGGCCGGCATCATGACGAACTTCTCGGGATGGCTCTCGTAGGCGCGCGGCTCGAGCTCGGCGCGCTCGCCCACCACGTCGACGAGGGTCTTGGTGTGCGCGATGCGCATGGTCTCGTGGAGCATGACCACGGTGTCGAACTGCTCCGAGATGTCGAAGGCCTGCTGCGCCATCTCGTAGGCCTCCTGGCTGTCCGACGGATCGAGGCACGGGATGCGTCCGAAGGCCGCGTAGTGGCGGCTGTCCTGCTCGTTCTGGGAGCTGTAGCAGCTGGGGTCGTCGGCAGCGAGCAGCACGAGGCCCGCGTTGACACCGGTGTTGGCAGCGCTCATGAAGGGGTCGGCGGCCACGTTGACGCCCACGTGCTTCATGGTGACGAGGCTGCGCACGCCTCCCATGGCGGCGCCGAGACCCACCTCGAGGGCGACCTTCTCGTTGGGCGCCCACTCGGCGTAGACGCCCTCCTTGGTGACGAAGTTCTCAAGCGTCTCGGTGGACGGGGTGCCGGGATAGGCCACGCCCACGGCAACGCCGGCCTCCCACGCGCCCTGCGCGATGGCCTCGTTGCCCGAAAGCAGCTGCTTGCTCATGTTGCCCCTCTCTTCTGGAACCCCCAATAAGGGAGTATCCCCCATTGGGGGAGTATCCCCTATTGGGGGAAATGCAGTTACGCTTGGTTCTCGCGGTCGACGAGGTTCTCGGCGCCGTACTTCGCGCGCAGCGCAGGTTTCTCGATCTTGCCCGTGGGGTTGCGCGGCACGGGCGCGAAGATGATGCGGCGCGGGCGCTTGTAGCGCGGCAGGTCGAGGCAGAAGTCCTGGATGTCCTGCTCGGTGACGTCGGTGGGGTTGCCGTCGCCGTCCAGATGGTTGGGCTTGAGCTGGATGATGGCGCAGCTCACCTCGCCGAGGCGCTCGTCGGGGATGCCGATCACGGCCACGTCCTGGATGGCGGGGTATCCCGCGAGGAAGTCCTCGATCTGGACGGGGTAGATGTTCTCGCCGCCCATGATGATGACGTCCTTCTTGCGGTCAACCAGCCAGATGAAACCGTCATCGTCCACGCGCGCCATGTCGCCGGTGAGGAGCCATCCATCGTGCAGGGTCTCCTCGGTGGCCTTGGGGTCGTTGTAGTAGCAGCGCATGACGCCGGGGCCCTTCACCCACAGCTCGCCGGTCTCGCCCTGCGGCACCTCGGTACCCTGCGCGTCAGAGCAGACCTTGCACTCCCAGCGGTAGCCGGGCACGCCGATGGCGCCCACGTGGTCGATGTTCTCCAAGCCCAGATGCACGCAGCCGGGGCCGGTGCTCTCGGAGAGGCCGTAGTTGGTGTCGTAGTCGTGGTGCGGGAAGACCTGCTTCCACCTGCGGATGAGGCTCTTGGGCACGGGCTGCGCGCCGATGTGCATGAGACGCCACTGGTCGAGCTTGTAATCCTCCAGCTTGAGCTCGCCGCTCTCGATGGCCATGAGGATGTCCTGGGCCCACGGCACGAGCAGCCACACGTTGGTGCAGCCCTCGCTGCTCACCGTCTCGAGGATGGTCTTGGGCGACACGCCGCGCAGCAGCACCGCGCGGCCGCCCGTGTAGAGCGAGCCCATCCAGTGGAACTTTGCACCCGTGTGGTAGAGCGGCGGGATGCAGAGGAACACGTCGTCGTGCACGGTCTCGTGGTGGCGCGCCTCCATCTCGGCGGCCTGCGCGAGCGAGAGGTGCGGGTGCAGGATGGCCTTGGGGAAGCCGGTGGTGCCGCTCGAGTAGTAGATGGCGCCGTCCTCGTCGAGGCTGATGGGGATGCGCGGGTCGTTGCTCGGGCAGTTGCACGAGAGCTCGAAGTAGTCCTCTGCGAAGTCGGGGCACACGCCGCCCACGAAGAACAGCAGGCGATTGCGCGAGATGACCTCGAGACGGTCGACCACGCGGCTCGTGAACTCGGGACCGAAGATGAGGGCGTCCGCCTCGGCCTTCGTGAGGCAGTACTGGATCTCGGCGCCGGTGTAGCGGAAGTTGAGCGGCACGGCCACGGCACCCGTCTTGAGGATGCCGAAGTAGATGGGCAGCCACTCGAGGCAGTTGTAGAGCAGGATGGCAACCTTGTCGCCCTTGCCGATACCGCGCGAGAGGAGCAGGTTGGCGAAGCGGTTGGCCTTCTCGTCGAAGACGCGCCAGGTGATCTGGCGGCGGTAGGGCTCGGTCTCGGTGGAATGCACGAGGTCGAAGTCGCGCCACGTAACACGGAGAGGCTCCTGGACCTCGGGGTTGACCTCGACGAGAGCGACCTCGTCGGGATAGAGCGCAACGTTCTTGCGGAGCATATCGACGACGGTCATCGAAGGCATGGGCTCGGACATGGCGATCCTTTCAATGGGTTCAATGCATCGAACAGGATAGCGCAGGAGCAGACAATCGCAGCAAACTGCACCAACGTGTTAACAAGCAGGAGTGTTACTCGTCCTCAGGCCGACGGCGCAGGCGTTTGTTCTGGGAGATGCGGCGCTTCTCGGCGAGGCGACGCTCCTTGGAGGCCTTGGTAGGCCGCGTGTGCAGGCGCTTTTTGAGTGGTATAGAACGACGGAGCAGCTCGGCGTGGATCTTCTCGAGGCAGCGCTCACGGTTCTGGAGCTGGCTGCGCTGCTCGCGGCTCACCGCCACGATGCCCGTGGGAAGATGGCGCATGCGCACGGCGGAGTCGGCTGTATTTACCCCCTGACCGCCGGGGCCGGACGCATGGAAGGCGTCGATCTCGCACTCGCGCGCGAGCTCGTCGAGCGGCAGCGCAGCATATGCGGCGTACTCGCGGTATGTGATCGTCTGTTCCATGCACCAGATGGTAGCACGGCAGCAGAACAGCAGATGGTCTACGCTCATGGAGATGCCGTTTTGGAGAGAAAGTGTCCTTGCGTCGGAGAGCCGCCCTCTCCAAGTGGAACGGTAATCGTGATGAATTCAGTGTCCCAGTTGGACATATCCCGGCAGCCTTTCAAGTCACCGGTCGGCTTTTGGCATCTGCTGACTGGCAAAGACGCCCCATCTGCTCAAGATGCCGAATTTTCCGCGAATCCGAGGTGTCATTTTTCCATCGAAGACAGAGAGGGCCGTTTGAGCGGCACCCTGACCTGCGGTTCCGCTCAGCTGGTCTGCGCCCGATGGAGAAACGGGCCCTATTATCCGCGGAAAATTCGGCATCTTGAGCAGATGGGGCTTCTATCCGTGCCAAGCGGTTCTGCACGAACAGATAATGACCCCGCAGCATTGCGTGATCACAGAAAATGCGATGCCATAGGCCTCGTTACGCCAGAATCTCGTCGAGAAGCTCGCAGGCGTAGCCGCAGTCCACTCCGCAGTGCTCCCAGGTATCCTCGGGAACTCCCTCGGCTGGGCCATCCTC
>CAMZCV010000162.1 GCA_947305035.1 uncultured Coriobacteriales bacterium
ACAGCCGCCTGTTCGACATGCGCTTCGTCAAGAACGCCAACCTGACCGCCAACCACGTCCTCGTTGGCGCGTTCGAGCGTGGCGCTGACCTCGTTTCCAAGGTGGATGGCGTGCGCGTCGATTCCACGAATAGCAACGACGTGGACTTCGAGAAGAACCTTGTCTCCATCCGCGCCGAGGCCCGCGAGGTTCTGGCCGTCAAGCGCCCCGCCGCGTTCTGCAACATCACCTGCACCAAGGCTTCGTAAGGAGCGTGACCGATGCTGCGAATCTACAAGCTGCCTAACGGCAGGACCTACCAGTTCGAGGAAGGTACCCAGCCCGAGGGCGCGATTCTGGTAGAGATTTCCGCACCGCAGGTCATGACCCCAGAAACCGTCCCTGCGAAGCGGCCCGCCCGCAGGCGCAGCACCAAGAAGGAACAGAAGTAGTTGGGAGGAGACGCGCATGACTATTGACGAGCTCAAGGCCCAGGTCGATAGCTTCTCGCTCTACGACTCGGTAAGGGATGCCGTGCGCGTCTCCTCCACCATGTACGATTCCGAGGTCTACGACATCATCGCGGCGGCGATTGATGACATGCTCACCAAAGGCGTGTCACCGCTGTGGATGGGCGAGGACATCGACGCGCTGCCCGCGCTCGTGAAGCAGGCTGTCGTGGTCTACGCGAAGGCCAATTTCGGCTTCGACATGGACAACGACGAGGCCAAGCGCTTCCTCGCGGCATACGAGTCCATCGTCTGCACCCTGCTCAACAGCGAGCACAACGCCGTGTACGACGGATAGCGGGGTGTGCCCTGAGGGTCAACGCTCCGGCGATTCTGCGTGACGAGGCCACGGGCATGACGCTTGACGCCGAGGGCAACGAGATCGCCGCCGACCCGCCAGAGGATGTCGAGGTCTTCTGCAACGTTCGCTCCGTGGGCATCGAGACGTGGGCGACGGTGGCAGAGCTTGGCATCAAGCCCGAGGCGCAGATTCAGGTGCGCTCGTGCGACTACGACAACCAGACGCTCGTGCTTCTCAACGGGCGCGAGTACGACGTTTCATACACGTCCACTCGCGGTGACTTCACCATCATCACGCTTGCGACACACATCCCGAACGGGTGACGGGCCATGGCTAGGAACATCAGTATCGAGGCCGACCAGTTCGCCACGACGCTTGACGGCCTGCTGGGCGAGATTAGGCACGTCTCCGAGGAGGCCCTGTTCAAGGGCATCCACGACGGCTGCGAGCTTGGCAGGGACGAGGTTCGACAGTCTGCGAGCGCTCAGGGGTGGAAGAAGTACCCGTCTTCGTGGACGTACCGCACCATCCGCTCCAAGGGCGGCACCGAGGGCCACATCTACTCGACAACGCCGGGCCTGCCGCACCTTCTAGAGAAGGGCCACGCCAAGATTGGCGGCGGCAGGACGGTAGCCAAGCCGCACATCCTAGAACCGGCGCACGATGCCTTCGACTACACGAGGAAGCGCGTGCTTGACTACATCATGAGGGGGCTCACATGAGTGCCAAGTCCGAGGTATTCGCGGCGCTCACGGCCACGGGCATCCCCGGACGCCACGAGGCGTTCCCCGTTAAGAAGAGCCCCGCGCCACCGTTCTTTATTTACACGATGGACTCCCACGGCGAGTTCATGGCAGACGATTCCAACTACTTCGAGCTTCCGAGATTCCACGTCGAGCTTTACGAGCGCGTGAGCGATGCCGCGACGGAAGACCTCATCCTCGACGCTTGCAGGTCGTTCGGGCCTGTCCAGCGCACGGGGGCATGGGTCGAGTCGGAGCAATGCCACGTGGAGGAGTTCGACTTCACCTATCACCACCAAAACGTTTAGAGGAGTAAAGCATGGCTGAAACTTCCAAGGTGCGCTTCGGACTCTCCAACGTCTACTACGCGCCCATCACCAACTCTGGTTACGGCACGCCGGTCAGGATTCCCGGTGCCGTCTCCCTGTCCCTCTCCGTCGAGGGCTCCGACCCCAGCACCTTCTGGGCTGACAACATCGCCTACTACGTGCAGGCTGGCGCGAACGGCGGCTACACCGGCACCCTGACCATGGCCCTCATCCCTGACGCCTTCAAGGTCGCCATCCTCGGCGAGGTCGTGGATGACAACGGCATGCAGGTCGAGATCGCCGATGCCAGCCAGACCAGCTTCGCGCTCATGTACGAGGTCTCGGGCGACGCCGACAAGAAGCGCTACTGCTTCTTCAACTGCACCGCCTCCCGCATCGCTGCCAACGCCAACACCACCAGCGACTCCACCGACCCCGACACGCAGGACCTTGAGTTCACCGCCATCGGCAAGGACTTCACCTTCGGCGGCACCAACGTCACCAAGTCCATCATCAAGGGCTCCGCAGAGGAGTCCGCGACGGCGTACTCCACCTGGTTCAGCGCCGTCCCGACGCCCACCAAGGCGTAGGGGACAGACCGGCTCTGATGGGTTCTACTGATGGAGGGGGATGGCCCTAGATGGCCGTCCCCCTTCTTTACGAAAGGGGGAGGGGAACTTGATCATCAAGTTCAAGCACGTCACCAAGAGCGGTCGCAAGCCGTGGGAGAAGGCAAGCATCAGTTATGGCGAGGGCAAGGACGAGCACGTTGCCGTCTGCAACCTCTACGCATTCTCTCTCTACGAGAAGGCGTTCGCCGACAGCCCGTCGAGCAAGCACCACGCCCTCGTGGATGACGTTACCGACGTGGAGGACACGGGCGGCACCCTCGGCGTCCTGAACATCAACTGGGACGCAGACTCGCGTGCGCTCTGGGCCATGCTCCGCGCCGGCGACGAGATGGGGCTCAACAAGGACGTGGAGCCCGTCGCGCTCAACCACGAGGAGTGGTTCGACGCGCATAAGACGGATGACATCGACATCTTCCACCTGCACCAACTCCTGCAAAAGGAGATTGATGCAACCTTTCCAACCGCACTTCCGTACTACGCGGGACTCGCAGCGCAGCTTGACCGAATCGAGCGGGCCACGGCTGACGCACACAAGGATGTGGCTACAGGCGATTAGGCTGGGCTACTCGCGCCGCGACCTCATGGAGATGACCGTGGCCGAGTTGCTTTGGGACTTCGAGGCCATGGTCGCAGACGAGCCCAAGCAGGACGGTGGCACGAGGGAAGCGACGCAAGAGGACATCAGGCGAATGCTCGCGTGAGATAGGAGTTGACCGATGGCTGAGTACGCTGGCCTCGAAATTCGCATCGGCGGTGACACGACAAAGCTGAGCAAGGCGCTCAAGGCCCCGATGAAAGCCGCCGCAGAGCTACAACGCGAAATTCGCCAGATTACGATGGCAATGCAGTTCGACCCGTCGAACCTCAAGAACGTCTCCACCCGAATCAAGCTGACGGCTGACCGCATGGAGGCCCTGCGATCCAAGGTGCAGCTTGCCGGCACGGCCATGGAGCAGCTTGGCGATAAGGTTGTCAGGATTGACGGCGAGAACAAGACCGTCAGGGAACTTGCCGAGGAAACCAAGAACGTGGCGCTCACGGCGAAGATGGCCGACGAGCGATACAATGACATGGTTTCCACCATCGCCACGCTTTACGAGCAGTTCAACAAGGTTGCGAAGAACGCCGCAATCAAGGAGCTTGCTGAGCACGTCGGCGGCGTCAAGAACGCTATGGAACTCGCGAAGATGGATGTCGTAGACTTCGACTCCGCGATGAAGCGGCTGGACGTTCCCGCAAGCGTCGTGGAGCGGTTCAAGACCCTGAACAGCATGCAGTTCCACTTCGAGGGGCGTTCGGGCGAACTTGACAAGATGCTTGAGAAGATGGAGCAGCTTGGCGTCTTCACCACGTCTGACGTTGAGCAGGTGAAGCAGCTGCGGTCGCAGTTCGAGCTTGTGTCGGATAACAAGGCCGCATACGACCTCGCAGACCAGTTCCAGGAACTCGGCGTCAGAATCGAGCGCGACAAGGCCGAGGCCGAGGGTCTTTCCGCGACCATGCGCGAGCTCGATACCCACTCCAAGGTGTCCATGACCGACTCCTTCGTTGGCACCAAGAAGGAGATTGAGGACATCGACCG
>CAMZCV010000163.1 GCA_947305035.1 uncultured Coriobacteriales bacterium
CGTAGAAATGCCAGATGGCGCGGCACTGCGACATGAGCGCGTAGCTTCCGCCCAGAAGCACCGCGCAGATGGAGAGCAGAACGCGCAGGTCCATGCGTCCCATGAGCTTGCCGATGAAGGGCAGCGACACCGTGATCGCGATGTTGAAGACCGACATGTAGAGCACGAGCTGCGCGGTGGGGACGCCGAAGTACTCGCTCACCGGGGTGAAGAAGATGCCCTGGCAGGCGTACATGAAGCCCAAGGCGACGCTGGCCATCACCATGGCGGCAAGCGCGATCATATAGGCGTAGTGGAAGCCTGCTTTGCTCCGGGGCACGCTGTTTACCATACGAACCTCACAATTATTCGGCGAACGTCACAATTTAGGCGCTAACTTGTTCAATCTACCATAGATTCAAAAACGTGTATTACAGTTCATAAGGAATACCTACGCGATTCTTTGCGTATAGCCACTTCTGGGAGGGAAGCATGTTCGATATCATCCTCATCTCGCACGGCCCGTTCTCGAAGGCCATCCTCGAGTCCGCTCAGCTCATCTGCGGCGAGCAAGACCATGTGAAGACGTTCGGCCTGTATCTGGGCGATTCGGTGGATACGTTCCGCGATGAGGTGCGCGCCGCTATCGAGGAGAGCCTCAGCCACGGCGATCTTCTCGTCCTGACCGACATCCAGTCGGGCAGTCCGTTCAATGTGACGTGCGCCGCCATGGGCGACTACAAGTTCCGCCACATCACGGGCATGAACCTCCCCATGGTCATCGAAGCCTTCATGAGCCGCGACTACATGAGCTGTGCCGAGCTTGCCAACAGCCTCATGGCCGTGGGCTCCATGAGCGTCGTGAACGTCAACAAGCTCTTGGATGATGTGCTCGATATCCCCGACGCGGACTAGCGGCTCCGTTTAATATGCGATTGCATCTTCCCGGCTCCTTTGGGGGCCGGATTTTTTGACGCGCGCCCGCATCGTGGCTTGGGAATCAGCCGTTACCGAACCGGATTCAATTATGCAAGAACAATTTCTCCCACGGTAAAAATGCAACGTTCACGGATTTATGTTTGTCTTGTGTGCGTTTTTCCGTATAGTGAATTACGTGGGGAGAGCGAGCCCCACCGTTTCCGTGCCTGCACGCGGTATGCACAACGGGTGCTATCGGGCGGCACGGGGATGAGCTCGGGACGAGTGACTGGGAGGCACCGTCTGGAGCGGGGGAGAACAGGGAAACGTATTCCCACTTCCCGCATAGGATCTGCCGCTTTCGCCAAGGCTACTCCTCTTGGCAGAACATGGAAACGTATTCCGTGGTCCGGATCCTTATCTTGTGCTTCTCCAATCGGTTCCCCGGAATCCATTTCCAATCCTATAGGCATTTTTCTCTTGCGATTAAGCACCGCAGGGGATGTGTATAGACGAAGGATCGTTGGATCGTAAGGAGAAACAAGATGGCAGCAGAGATCACATTGGTCCGTATTGACGACCGACTCATCCACGGCCAGGTTGTGACCGCTTGGCTCAAGTACTATCCGAGCGACGTCATCGTCATCGTCGACGATGCCGTTGCCAAGGATCGCCTCATGCAGCGCGTGCTCAAGGCTGCAGCTCCCAAGGGTTCCACGGTCGTCGCCATGTCCGTTGCCGACACCATCGCCTACATCAACGGCGGCGAGCATGACAAGCAGAAGGTCATGCTCATCGCCAAGGGCCCCGAGCCCATCGAGGAACTCGTCGATGGCGGGGTTGCAATCAAGGCGGTCGTTCTCGGCGGTATGGGTATCAAGACGGGACGTACCAAGCTCAACCGAAACGTCTCAGCGAGCGAAGAGGAGGTTAACTGCATGAAGCGCCTGGTGGAGAAGGGCACCGAGGTCGGGTATCACCTCGTACCTCAGGAGTCCTACGTCCCCCTGGCCAAGCTTCTCTAGTTTCGGTACGAGGTTGTCTCGTTTGGACACGAAGCAAGTGTTGTATCGGAGTACGTAGATTTTGGTGTTGGGAGGAAATAAGAATGTCACTATTCCAAGCATTTTTGTGCGGTCTTTTGTACTTCCTTGCCCAGTCGAACGTGACGATGGTTAGCTACGGCACCATCTATCGTCCGCTGGTCAACGGCTGGCTCGTCGGTCTCATTCTTGGCGACCCCGTCATGGGCGTCACCATCGGTGCAACCATCAACATGATGTTCATCGGCTTCATCTCCGCCGGCGGCTCCCTGCCGTCCGACATCCCCATGGCCGGCATCCTGGGCACCGCCCTTGCCATCTCCGCCGGCCTCGACGTTGACGCAGCCCTCGCACTCGCCGTGCCCCTGGGCCTGCTCGGCGCCTTCACCTGGGTTGGCCGCTTGACCCTCGACTCGTTCTTCAATCCTCTTACCGAGAAGATCATCGAGAAGAACGACAGCCTCAAGGGCCTCTGGCTTCCCACGGTCGTCCTGCCCCAGCTCTTCCTGTTCTGCATCACCTGCGTCCCCGTGACCATCGCCGCTTACTTCGGCTCTCAGGTCGTCGGTGACTTCCTCGGCAGCGTGGCCTTCCTGATTCCCATCATGTCGGTCGTCGGCGGCCTCATGCCCGCCCTCGGTATCGGAATCACCCTGAAGTTCATCTTCCAGGGCGAGAGCCGCGTCTTCCTGTTCCTGGGCTTCCTGCTTGCGGCCTACACCAATCTGCCCATGATCGGCATCGGCCTCATCGCCCTGATCGCTGCCATCATTTACATCCAGATCACGAGCAAGATTGAAGGTGCAGAATAATGGCTGAGATTAAGAAGCTTTCGAAGGAGACACTGAACAAGTGCTTCTGGACCTGGGAGTGGACTTACCAGGCTTGCTACAACTACGAGAACATGCAGGGCGGCTGCTTCCTCGACGCAATGGCCCCCGCTATCCGCGAGCTCTATCCTGCGGGCTCCGATGAGTTCAAGGACGCCGCGTCCCGCCACTTCGAGTTCTATAACATCGAGAACACCACCGGCGGCGGCGTTCTCGGCCTCGTCCTCGCCATGGAGGAGCAGATCGCTTCCGGCGACGAAGTCACCCCGGATTCCGTCCGCTCCATCAAGACCGGCCTCATGGGCCCGCTCTCCGGTGTCGGCGACTCCTACATGCAGGGCGTTATCTACCCGATCATCCTGGCCATCGGCTGCTCCTATGGCGTCCAGGGCAACACCTTCGTGCCCATCATCGTCATCCTGCTCCAGGCCATCATCCAGATCGGTCTCGCCCGTGCATGGTTCAACCTCGCCTACAACAAGGGCTCTGACGCCATGCTCGACCTCATCGAGTCCGGCACCTTCAAGAACCTGCTCACCGGCGCAGGCATCCTCGGCTGCATGGTTCTGGGCGCCCTCATCATGAACTTCGTTTCCGTCCACTGCGGCATCACCGTCAACACCGGCGGCGAGGAGCCGTTCAGCCTCCAGGCTGGCCTCTTCGACACGTTGCTGCCCGGCATCCTTCCGCTCGCCGCGACCCTCATGTGCTATGCGCTCGTGAGCAAGGGCTGGAGCTCCACCAAGGTCCTCCTTCTCCTCCTGGCCATCGGCGTTGTGGGCAGCGTTACCGGCATCCTCGTGTAAGGTTCACCATCCGACGCTAGCGCTTACTTCGTGTTTTTGATCCTAGGCGCGGCCTGCAAATCGCTGAGGTGGGCCGCGCCTCTCTTTCTCAAAGTTGGTTTTGTTCGACAACGACGATTGGAAGTGTGAAATGCCCTACGGAACGTTCGGTGCCTCACAGTACAAGATCGGCTCTGGTGCCCTCGACTGCCTCGCCGAGCTCAAGGGCGAGCGCGTGGGACTGGTCGTCGACAAAGGCATCATGAAGGCGCTCGACCTCGAGCCCCGCATCGCCGAGCTGCTCAAGGACGCCGCGGCAGTGGAGTACCTCGCCGATATCGCAGGCGAGCCCACGCGCGACATCTTCGTCGAGCCCATCAGGAAAACCCAGGAGTTCGAGCCCACGTGGATCGTCGCCATCGGCGGCGGCGCCACCCTCGACTCCGCAAAGGTGCTCTGGCTCTTCTAC
>CAMZCV010000164.1 GCA_947305035.1 uncultured Coriobacteriales bacterium
GAACTGGGCTTCTCGAGCGTCGATATCGGAATCATGCTCGGCGTCTCCAACATCCTGGCGGTGCTGCTGCAGCCGCCGCTCTCGGCGCTCTCCGACGCCGATAAGCGCTTCTCGCCCATCCGCATAGCCCTTCTGCTCAACGCCGCCGTGCTTGTGAGCGCGCTGCTCCAGATGGTGCTCCTGCCCAGAGGGCCGCTCATGGCGGTGCTCTGGACGTTCATGGCGACATGCTCCTTCACTGCCGTCGTGTTCATGACCGCCGTCAAATTCCAGATCGATGGGGAGGGCGTCGTCGACTTCGGCGTCTGCCGCGCCGCAGGGTCGCTTGCCTGGGGCGTGCTCGCCTCCGGCCTCGGTTTTGCGATGGAGCGTTTCGGCACCAGGCTCGTGCCCTTCTCGGCCGCTGCCGCCTCCGCAGGCGTCCTCGTGCTCCTCGCGGTGTGCGGCCGAAACGCCGGGAGGGAAGGCGCACAGGCGCAGAGCCGCTTCAAGTCGGCAGGGCAGGCGAGCACGTGGCCTGAGTTCATCCGCGCCAATCCCTGGCTCATGCTGCTGCTCGTGGGAACCGCCCTCGTGTACCTCCACCATTCGATGGCGAACAACTTCGGAGCCGTCTTGGTCAACAACGTTGGCGGAGACAACTCCGACCTAGGGCTCATCAGCGCGCTCTCCGCCGTTCTGGAGATTCCCGGGATGGTGCTCTATTCGCGTTTGGAGAAGCGCTTCGGCGCGCGCTCGATCCTCGCGTTCTCGCTCCTGACGTTCACCATGAAGTCGATCGCGCTCTGGCTTGCGGCAAGCGTCGGACAGCTCACCTTGGCATTCTCCATCCAGGTGCTCTGCTACGGCCTCTTCATGACCTCCACCGTCTCCTTCGCCGACCAGATCGTGCTGCCCTGCGACCTCGTGAAGGCCCAGTCGTGCTTCACTCTGATCACGGTCGTCTCGTCGATCCTCTCGTCGTTCGTGGGCGGCGCGCTGTTCCAGGCGCTCGGCGCCACGCCAACGCTCGGCGTTGCCGCCGTCACGGCAGCGGTCGGCCTGGCGATCTCCGTCATCTCGATCGCACGCATCAAGCTGGTTCGCGAAGAGGCTGCCCGCTAGCTCAGCGTGTCCACGGCCAGCTGGTAGTCGATGCGGTCCGTGTCGTAGCAGAAGGCGTCGCCGTCCGCACGCGTGTAGCGGATGAGGGTGCCTGGATTCTCGGGGTTCCCATCGATATCGATGGGCCAGAGCTCCAACGTGCTGCCGTCGCCGAACTCGCAGCGCGTCCCACCGGCTGCGGGCACCGTGCTCTGGGGCTTGCCCATGCCTGCGTCGACGATAAGCGAGAAGAACCTGTCCGCATCGCTTCGCGAGAGGATGCCTTGATGCTCCGCGAGGGACATGCTCTCGGCAAGATCCTGCTTGAAAGCCTGGAAACGGTACATCGTGCGGGCCATGTTGAACAGGGGGATGACCAGGATGGCCGAGAGCACGATGACGCCGACGATGTGGGGGAGAAGCGACCTGTCGCGCTTGCCGCCCGTGGAGGCGGCGCTCTGGATGCGCTCGTACATTGCAGAATCCTTTCCAAACAGGCTCCTTGCACTTATATACCCGAATTTGACTACAATAGGAATGTTGCCCTTAGCGTTTTTTGGAGGTTTGCATGGCTGACGAGAAGACCATCCCGGCATACGATGCCGAGGCGATTGAGACCAAGTGGCAGAAGATCTGGGAGGACGAGCACACGTTCAAGGCGCGCGACGATTCCAGCCGCCCCAAGAAGTACGTCCTCGAGATGTTCCCGTATCCCTCGGGCGACCTGCACATGGGCCATGCGCGCAACTACTCCATCGGCGACGCCATGGCGCGCCAGGCCCGCATGCGCGGCTTCGAGGTGCTGCACCCCATGGGCTACGATGCCTTCGGCCTTCCCGCCGAGAACGCCGCCATCAAGCACAACACCCAGGCGGGCGCCTGGACGCACCGCAACATGGAGCAGGCAACCGCCACCATGAAGCGCATGGGCTTCTCGTACGATTACGACCGCATGTTCGCCACCTGCGATCCCGAGTACTACAAGTGGGGCCAGTGGGCGTTCCTCAAGATGTGGGAGAAGGGCCTGGCCTACCGCGCAACCTCGCCGGTCAACTGGTGCCCCAGCTGCAACACGGTGCTCGCCAACGAGCAGGTCGTCGACGGCAAGTGCTGGCGCTGTGGCTCCGTGCCCGAGAAGCGCGAGCTCTCGCAGTGGTACCTCAAGATCACCGACTACGCCCAGGAGCTGCTTGACGACCTCGACCAGCTCACCGGCTGGCCCGAGAACGTGAAGGCGCAGCAGCGCAACTGGATCGGCCGCTCCGAGGGCGCCGAGATCGACTTCGCGCTCGCCGCCGAGGACGGCGTCACGCCCACCGACCGCCTGATCACCGTCTTCACCACGCGTCCCGACACCCTCTACGGCACCTCGTTCTTCCTGCTGCCGCCCGAGAGCGCGCTCGCAGCCGAGCTCGTCGCCGGCACCGAGTACGAGCCCGCGTTTCTGGAGCTCAAGAAGAGCGTCGAGCACGTGTCGTCCGTCGACCGCCAGGGATCCGAGCGCGAGAAGCACGGTGTGTTCTCCGGCCGCTATGTGGTGAACCCGCTCACTGGAAAGCCCATGCCCATCTGGATCGCTGACTACATCCTGCTCGACTACGGCACGGGCGCCGTCATGGGCGTGCCCTGCGGCGACCAGCGCGACTTCGAGTTCGCCCGCAAGTACGGCCTGCCCATCCCGCCCATCATCGCCGAGAAGGACGACCCGCTCTACGAGCAGCTCAAGGACGAGACCGAGCTTGTGGTGACCGATGTGGACTGGGACCGCGCCATGGCGGCCGAGGGCTACCTCATCCAGTCCGGCCCCTTCACGGGCATGCTCGGCGGCAAGCACAGCCCCGCCGTCGATGCCATCATCGATTACCTGGGCGAGCGCGGCATCGGCCGCAAGACCGTGCAGTTCCGCCTGCGCGACTGGCTCATCAGCCGCCAGCGCTACTGGGGCAACCCCATCCCCATGATCCACTGCGACTGCTGCGGCGATGTGCCCGTGCCCTACGACCAGCTGCCCGTCCTGCTCCCCGAGAACCTCGACCTCGGCGCTGGCGAGACGCTCGCCGAGTACGCGCCGTTCTACGAGACCACCTGCCCCGTCTGCGGCAAGCCCGCCAAGCGCATCACCGACACCATGGACACCTTCACGTGCTCCAGCTGGTACTACCTGCGCTACTGCGACCCGCACAACGACCAGGAGCCCTTCTCCAAGGCCTCCGTGGACCATTGGATGGGCGTCGACAACTACATCGGCGGCATCGAGCACGCCATCCTGCACCTGCTCTACTCGCGCTTCTGGACCAAGGTCATGCGCGACCTGGGCATGATCGACCTCGACGAGCCCTTCACCAACCTGCTCTGCCAGGGCATGGTCAAGGACGCCAACGGCGACACCATGAGCAAGTCCAAGGGCAACGTCGTGCCGCCCTCGAGCGTCATCGAGCCTTACGGCGCCGACACCATGCGCCTCGCCATCCTCTTCATCGCCCCGTCCGAGAAGGACTTCAACTGGGACGAGGAGGTCGTCGCAGGCGCCAACCGCTTCATCAAGCGCGCGTGGCGCACCGTGTGGGGCCTCGCCAACAGCGCCGACGGCGCGGCGGAGCTCGACCCCGCCAAGCTCTCCGGTGCATCCGCCGAGCTCTGGCGCCGTCTCAACGAGATGGGCATCAAGTGCACGGCCGACTTCGACCGCTACCAGTTCAACACGTCCATCTCCGCCGTGATGGAGCTTGTCAACGATGCCAGCAAGTACCTGGTCGACACCCCCGAGGACCAGCGCGACGGCGCGCTCTGTGCCCGCGTCGCTCATGACATCGTGGCCATGCTCAGCCCCATCTGCCCGCACTGGGCAGAGGAGCTGTACCACGCTGCCCTGGGCCTTGCGGGCTCGGTCTACGACGAGCCGTGGCCGACGTTCGACGAGCAGGCCGCCAAGG
>CAMZCV010000165.1 GCA_947305035.1 uncultured Coriobacteriales bacterium
TGGCGGAGCGCGAGCACCTGATGCACCCCTTCGGCCCGCTTTTCGATGCATCGTCGCGCGTTCTCATCCTCGGCAGCTTCCCCAGTCCCAAATCACGCGAGCAGGCCTTTTTCTACGGGCATCCGCGCAACCGGTTCTGGCCGGTCATCGCCACGGTGCTCGGTCAGGACGTGCCCAAGACGGTGGAGGAGAAACGCGCCTTCTGCGCACGGATGGGCATCGCCCTGTGGGATGTGCTCGCCGAGGTGGACATCGAGGGGGCGTCCGACGCCTCCATCAAGAACCCCGTGGCCAACGACCTGACGCCCATCCTCACGGTGGCACCCATCGAGAAGATCTTCTGCACGGGCGCGACGTCTGGCCGCTGGTACCGCCGCCTTATCGAGCCTGTGCTGGGAATTCCCGCGGTGGTGCTGCCGTCCACCAGCCCCGCGAACGCCGCGATGACCTTTGAGCGGCTTGTTTGCGCCTATGCGCCCGTTGCAGACATCCTTTTGCACCGTTAGCCCTGCATTCGTGCCAAAATAGGAGGGTAGCGGCCACATGAAACGGAGCACATATGGACGAGTCTGCTACCTCCCAGATGCAAGGTCTGCACGTATCGGCGCGTGAGTTCCTCCACGGTTCGGTGGGTATCGAGCAGCTTCGCGGCGGCTGGTTCTCTCCCGTGCGTATCACCCCTGGGCAGATGCGCTACCTGGGCAGCGTCGCCGCGCTCCACCCCGGACAGTTCCGCGGCATGGCGCGCTGCACGGCGGGCATCACGCTGGAGTTCGAGACCGACGCCTCCACCATCTCCGTCCCGCTCCACCATGGTCCCGCGCCGCAGGGCACGCGCTTCGTGATGGGGGAGGTGGCCAAGGCCGACCCCAAGCTCCCCGGGCTGTTCGAGGACTTCTCGGTGGAGGTGGATGGCAAGGCGCACCCGTACCTGCAGTACTTCGACAGCTCCCTCTACATCGACATCAAGGGCAACACCGGGCGCCTGCCCGGCTTCGGAGACCCGCACAGCGTCCGCATCTGGCTCCCCGCGCTCTCGGGCGTGGAGCTCTCGGAGATCTCCTGCGATGGTTCGTTCATCAAGCCGGTGGAGAAGCGCAGGACCATCCTGGTGCTCGGAGATTCCATCGCGCAGGGCTATGCGGTCACCGCTCCCGCGCTTACGTGGCCGGTGCGTCTGGGCAAGATGCTCGACGCCGACGTCATCAACCAGGGCATCGGAGCGCAGGTCTTCCAGCCCGGAACCGTGCCGCGACTCGACGAGGCGCCCTGCGCCGTGGTGGTCTCGTATGGCGAGAACTACCGCTACGAGAAACTCTCGTTCTCCCAGATAGAGCGCGATATCCGCGCGTATCTCTCCGAAGTGGCGGCGCTGTTCGAGGACGTTCCGGTGTTCGTGGCGAGCCCGCTGTGGCACAACGAGCAGGTGTCGCCTTCTCCCAATGCCGATAGCCTGGCGTTCGTGCGGCTGCTTCTCGAGGAGCTCTGCTCCGCGCATGGGTTCCATTTCGTCGACGGTGCCAAGCTCATCGATGCCGACCCCGCGCTCTTCGCAGACGGTTACGAGCATCCCGGCGATGCGGGCATGGCACAGATCGCTCAGCGGCTCACGTACACCATGCAGGACGTCCTCGAAGATGAGCAGGTTCGCCGCGAGCGCGCCCTCGAGCTGCTCAAGGATGCACCGATGACGGCGTTCCCGCTTGTCGAGCAGATCCGCCGCGGCATCGGCCGCGTCATGGTGGCGGAGAAGAATGCCATCTTCCTCTACGATTCCCCCAGATGCCAGTTCCTCTACGCCCTCGAGCGCGAGGCGGGGCGCAACGTGCTCGCCTCGTGCGTCGAGCCCGCGGAGCTCTGCATGCTCGGGCGCGTGGCGCTGCGCGACGCGCAGTACATCCTGGGAATGCACCGCCTCACACCCTGCTACCTCGCCGTTTACGAGAAGGACGAGCCGCCCGTCTACAACATCCTGCTTGACATCCGCGTGCTCGACCGCAGCTTCGCGGACGAGATCCTCGCCAATTACGTGCGTGCGTATGAGCACGAGAAGGAGGATATCGAGGAGATGCTCGACGCCGGGAAGTTCCTCGGCGGCTTCGAGAACGGCGAGCTCGTGGGGTTCGTGGGCGAGCATCCCGAAGGGGCGTTCGGCCTGCTCGAGGTGAGACCCGAATACCGCCGCAAGGGCTGGGCGCATGCGTTGCTCGCCGCCAAGATCGCGCAGCACATGAAGCGCGGGTTCGTGCCCTGGTCAGAGGTCTTCCCCGACAACGCGGCATCGCTCAAGCTCCACGAGCAGGTGGGCTTCACATTCTACCCGCCCGAGGGCATGACCTTCATGAACACCCCCGCCTTCGACTGACCCTGGTCGTGACAATGGGACGGTTCTTGTCGTCACTTTTCGCAGCGCTCTAGCTGCAGGAGGACTATCTGACGATTGACCTAGGTCACAAAAACCCGCTGACGTATCACAATCCTCGGCAAAGGCGGTCCCTTGGAGAAGTCTTATGCAAATAGATGGCTAATCATTCTGAAATATGCATTCCATATGTCCTCAAAACCTTGTTTTGCTGCATTGCTGATGCGCCAGCGGGTTTTTGGGGGCTCTGGATACCTTAATGCAGCGAATAGAAGCAAAAGAGCAGCTTCCTCCGTCGCTCTGAAGAACGTTTTCCGGTCGAACCGTCCTGTTATGACTGTCCGCCATGCGTGATAGCATGGGAGGCGTGAAAACATGCGCGAAGGAGCAACCCATGGCACGCAACAAGGCCCTCCCCGGCACCATCCAGCGCCGCCTTTCCGATGAGGTGGAGCGCGGCGTCGCCGAGCAGCTCGCCTCCGGCAGGCTCTCGGAGTTCGCCACCAAAGACACCGACGTCATCCGCCGCAACACCGAGCGCGACAACACCACCGTGGTGCGCCCCGCGTTCCTGCGCGATGCCGAGAAGATCATCCACCTGCCGTTCTACAACCGCCTTGCGGGAAAGACGCAGGTCTTCTCGTTCCGCGCCAACGACGACCTCTCGCGCCGCGGCCTGCACGTGCAGCTCGTGGCGCGCGTTGCACGCGACATCGGCCGTGCCCTAGGTCTCAACCTCGACCTTATCGAGGCAATCGCGCTTGGACACGACATCGGCCACACGCCGTTCGGCCATGCGGGCGAGCGCTTCCTCAACGACACCTTCCACGCGCACACGGGCCGCTGGTTCTTCCACAACGTGCAGAGCGTGCGCGTGCTCGACGGCCTCTCCAAGCGCAACCTCTCGCTCCAGGTGCTCGACGGCGTCATCTGCCACAACGGCGAGTTCGAGCAGCAGCGCTTCTCAACCAGCAGCCTCGCGAGCTTCGAGGAGTTCGACCGCGATGTGGTGGAGGCGTGCTGGCGCGAGGGCGACGCCAAGATCAAGCACCTCCAGCCCATGACGCTCGAGGGGTGCGTGGTGCGCATCTCCGACATCATCGCCTACGTGGGCAAGGACCGCCAGGACGCCATCCGCGCGGGGCTCTGCACCGAGACAACCTTCGACGACGGTCTGGGCGGTGCATACAACGCCTGGGCGCTCTCCGCGTTCATCACCGACGTGGTGGAGCAGTCGTTCGGCAAGGACCACATCGAGATGAGCGAGATGCTCTTCCACGAGCTCGCGCGCGCAAAGCGCGAGAACTACGAGAAGATCTACCATGCGGGCGAGGTAAGCGGTGACTTCTCGCACGAGATGGCATGGCTGTTCGACGGCATGTACGAGCAGGTGCTCAAGGACCTCGCCTCAGGCGACGAGAGCACGCCGGTGTTCAGGCACCACATCAAGTACTGCAACAACATGCTGGGGCATTATGGCGAGTGCTATGACTGGGAGAGCGATTACAACCAAACGTGCGTGGATTACATCGCCTCGATGACCGACGACTACTTCATGGCGTATGCGGAGCACCTGTTCCCGGAGGCCGTGGAGCTGTTCCCCAGGCGCATGCACTTCTAGCGGGCGAGTGCGCCGCCTAGC
>CAMZCV010000166.1 GCA_947305035.1 uncultured Coriobacteriales bacterium
GCGCCGCGACAGCTACCATCTCGACCGCTTCAAGGTGGTGCGCCACCTATGACCGAAATCCTGTCAAAGGGACAGGTTTGCTGTCAGGTTTGCCCGCACGGCTGCAGGCTGGCACCCGGGGCCGTGGGTGCCTGCCGTGCCCGTGGCAACGTCGACGGGCAGATCGTCCCGCTCGGCTACGGCCGCGTGACCTCGCTCGCTGTCGATCCCGTGGAGAAGAAGCCACTCGCGCGGTGGAAGCCGGGCAGCACGGTCCTGTCGCTCGGCTCCTATGGCTGCAACCTGCATTGCCCATGGTGCCAGAACCACGAGATCTCGCAGGTGGGGGAGGATGGCGTCGGCTGGCGCACCGTGGCGCCCGCAGATGTCGCCGACCTCGCGGCCGAGCTCAACGCCCGCGACCCGCGCATGGCCGGCGTCGCCTACACCTACAACGAGCCGCTCGTGGCGTGGGAGTTCGTGCGCGACTGCGGCGAGCTCGTGCACGAGTGCGGGCTCAACAACGTGCTCGTGTCGGCAGGATGCGTGAATCCGCAGGTCATCGAGGCGGTGGCTCCGCTCATCGATGCGGCCAACATCGACCTCAAGACCTTCTCGGAGCGCACCTACCGCATGGCAGGAGGCTTTCTTTCAACCGTCAAGGGCACCATCGAGGCGCTCGCCGCCATGCCCACGTGCCATCTCGAGGTGACGACCCTCATCGTGCCCGGCGTCAACGACACGCGCGAGGAGATGGGCGAGCTCGCGGCGTGGCTCGCCTCGGTCGACTCCGGCATCACGCTGCATGTCTCGCGCTTCCATCCCGCGTACCGCATGCGCGACCGCAGCCGCACGTCCGTGCCGCTCGTCTACGAGCTTGCCGACGTCGCACGCGAGCACCTCGTTCATGTTTTCACTGGCAACTGCTGAGAGGAACCCCATGGAGGCAAACATGACCAGGAGATCGTTCATCGCTGCTTCGACGCTCGCCCTTGCGGGATGTGCGGGCGGCGGTTCGCCCGAGCCCTCCGAGACGCCTGCAGGCAATGCGCGCGGCGGTTCCTATCCGTACGATTTCATCACCACGCTCGGACCGTTCGACGCCCTCGTGTCCACGCCCTCCGAGACGCCCGGCCGCGTGGAGACGCTTTCCTACTCCACCCATGCCTATGCCATCGAGCAGACCGACAGCGTGGCTGACGTCATGGTGGATAAGGCCCTCAACGTGTGGCTGCCCTCCGATTACGATCCTTCGCGCAGCTACAGCGTGCTCTATCTGCTGCACGGAACGGGAGGTATGCAGGACTACTGGCTGGGCGAGCCCGTCACCGAGACGAACGACTACCACGGCGAGTTCACCGCCAATCTGCTCGATGGTATGCACGACCAGGGCCTCTTCGGCGACGTGATCATCGTGGCGCCCACGTACTACTCCATTCCCGCGGGTTCAGACATCGACAACACCTTCATGGGCTCGATGGCGGGCGGCGACCCGTATGCCGACGCGTGGCCTCAGTACTTCTGGCATGAGCTGCGCGACGATATCATCCCGCTGGTCGAGAATACCTACCCCGTGATCGCCGACCGCGACCATCGCGGCTTTGCGGGACTCTCGCGCGGATCCGTGACGGTCATCTCGAGCGGCATGATGCACTGCACCGACCTCTTCTCGTACTTCGGATGCTTCTCGGGCGCGTGGAGCGACTTCGACGCGTTCAAGGCCGCGCTCGAGGGTGAGTTCGCGGAGTATCCCATCAGCTTCTGGTACAACGGCAACGGCAGCAAGGACTTCGCGCTCGAGAACCATCAGGAGTTCGTGGCGCGGGCGCTCGAGGAGATGCCCGATAGCTTCACGGACGGCGAGAACTACGCGTGGGTGAGCTTCCCAGGCTGCGAGCATGCCTACAACGCTTGGGCGCTCGACCTCTACAATTGTCTCCTTGCCTTCTTCTAGGGGCAAACAACCCTATACCTGTGCACCAAATGATGCATGACAGCGCGGAGGCTGCTGCCTTCTGGAGCATACGCCGTTGGGAAACCCGCGTGCTGAGCAGTCGCCGCATCTCGCCAAGGTCGTCCCCATATCGGTGGGCTGCTGTTGCGCATGCATCGGTGGAAGGGCATTTTCCCAGCTATCTTGGCCAACCGATGGCCTATGTACTGGTGCGTTCAGCAGCTGTTCGTTTTCCTTCGTTCCGCTAGGCGAAAAAAAGGCAAATGCATAGCAATAATCGTCTTCATAAAATTGACAGATGCACATAAAAAATCTACGATTGTTGGGTACGCTGCTTTATCGAAAGTGTGCAAATGCATGTTTTTCTTCGAGCGTCATCACACAGGGAAGGAGGAACGGATATGAAGACTGCTGCTTCTGGCAGTATCTCGAGTTCGAAGAAGGGGGGTGGCGGCAAGTTAGCTGAATTTGTCCTGTACTTCAAGCAGCACTGGCAGCTCTATGCGCTGTTCATTTTGCCTGCATTCGTGCTGACGATCATCTTCAGGTACATCCCCATGGGAGGCGTCCTCATCGCATTCGAGGAATACAATCCCATCAGGGGCATCTTCGGGAGCGAATGGGTTGGGTTCGCGCACTTCAGGCGCTTCCTTTCGTCTCCTGACTTCATGCGTTACCTCATGAACACCCTCAAGCTGAGCTTCTTCGGCTTGCTTTGGGGCTTCCCCGCACCTATCCTGCTCGCCTTCCTGCTCAACCGTATTCTGAGCACGAAGATCAAGCAGAAGATCCAGCTGATCCTTTACATGCCCAACTTCATCTCGGTGATCGTTCTCTGCGGTATCGTCCGCATCCTGCTTTCACCGACCGGCCTCATCAACATTCTGCTGGGCGCCAACTGGAACTTCATGACCATGCCCCAGGCGTTCCGTACCATCTACATCGCCTCCGGTATCTGGCAGGGCGCAGGCTGGGCGTCCATCATCTACACCGCCGCTCTCTCCAACGCGAGCAAGGACCTCAAGGAGGCTGCCGTCATCGACGGAGCCAACATCGTCCAGCAGATCAAGGCCGTTGAGTGGCCCGCCATCAAGGACACCGTCCTTATCCAGTTCATCATGAGCGTCGGCAACATCATGAGCGTCGGTTTCGAGAAGGCATACGCCCTCCAGACCGACCTCAACCTGGCTACGTCGGAAATCATCTCGACCTACGTGTACAAGGTCGGTCTTCTCGACGGTAACTACGGCTTCTCCACCGCAGTTGGCCTCTTCAACACTGTCATCAACGTCGTGCTTCTCATCGCAATGAACCAGATTGTGAAGAAGATGAACGACGGCAAGGGCATGTACTAGGAAGGAGGCTGTCATGGCACAGAAAAAGAAGAGCGAATTCGCCAAGCTTCCCTCCGAGGACAAGACCCTCCTGATCATCGGCTACATCATCCTCGGCCTGTTCTGCATCGCCATCGTTCTGCCCATGGTGTACATCATCCTGGCTTCGTTCGTCGATCCCGTGACCCTTCAGAACCAGGGCCTGACCTTCGACTTCAGCAAGTGGACGCTCACGGCTTACGAGCGCGTTCTCTCCAACGGCCAGATCTGGGTCGGCTTCAGGAACGCCATCATCTACTCCGTCCTGTTCACGGTCATCTCGATCGTGGTCACGCTGCTCGCCGCCTACCCCATGTCGCGCGCCGACTTCAAGGGCAAGGGCTTCTTCAACCTGATCTTCATGATCACCATGTTCTTCGGCGGCGGCCTGATCCCGACCTACTTGCTCATCAGCAACCTCGGCATGCTCGACTCCATGTGGGCCGTCATCATCCCCGGCGCCTTCGGTGTCTATAACATGATCATCGCCCGCACCTACTATCAGGGCATCCCGAGGGATCTCCAGGAGGCCGCAGAGATCGACGGCGCCAACGAGATGGTCTACTTCTTCCGCGTCCTGCTCCCGGTCTGCACGCCCATCATTGCAACCATCGCAATGTGGAACTTCGTCGGTATGTGGAACAGCTACTTCGACGCGATGATCTACCTCAACAGCGCCT
>CAMZCV010000167.1 GCA_947305035.1 uncultured Coriobacteriales bacterium
ATCCGAGTCGACGGCGGCCGAGCAGGCCCTCGTATCCCTCGGCTTTCTGGGCGGCTCCGACGAGCCTGCCCAGGCATCTCCTGAAGAACCTCTGCAAGACGGGGAGGACGTCCCGCCGTGTATCTGAAGTCGCTCACCCTGAAGGGGTTCAAGTCATTCGCAGATAAGACCGCCATGGTGTTCGACCCCGGCCTCACCGTGGTCGTGGGTCCCAACGGAAGCGGCAAGTCCAATGTCGCCGACGCCATCCTCTGGGTATTGGGCGAGCAGAGCGCCAAGCAGCTCCGCGGCCAGGCCATGGAGGATGTCATCTTCTCGGGCTCGTCTGCGCGCCATGCGGTGGGCATCGCCGAGGTCACGCTCGTGCTCGACAATGCAGACCACACCCTTCCCATCGATTTCACCGAGGTGGCCATCACGCGCCGCATGTACCGCTCGGGAGAGAGCGAGTACCTCATCAACGGCGCCCCGTGCCGCCTCATGGATATCACCGACATCCTGCACGATTCGGGCCTTGGCAAGGACACCCACTCCATCATCAGCCAGGGCAAGCTCGACTCCATCCTCTCAAGCCGCCCCGAGGAGCGCAGGTCGCTCATCGAGGAGGCCGCCGATATCTCCAAGCATCGCCGCCGCAAGGTGCGCTCCGAGCGCAAGCTCGCCTCCATGGACGAGAACCTCGCCAAGGCGAAGGTGCTCGAGCGCGAGATCATGCGCCAGCTCAAGCCGCTCGAGCGCCAGGTCGACAAGGCCAAGCGCTCCCGCGACCTGCAGGCCGAGCTCTCGGAGCTCTCCACTATCCTCGCCGTCGACGATCTGCGCCGTCTGCAGGAGGGCTACGCCCTGCTCTCGCAGCGCGACAAGGAGGCCGAGGCGGCGATCGAGCTCGCGCAGTACCGCGTCGACGAGAAGACCCGCGAGCTCGACAAGCTCCAGTCTCTGCTCGAGCAGAAGGGCCTCTTCGTGGGCGACCTCGGCGAGCAGCGCCGCCGCATGCAGGACCTGCTCGGCCGCATGGACTCCGATATGCGCCTTCTCGAGGAGAAGGGCAAGAACATGGTCTCGCGCCTCTCCGAGATGCGCATGCAGCTGAGCACCGCGGAGAAGCAGCGCGTGGACGTCTCCGAGGAGCGCGAGAAGCTCCTGCACGACCTCTCCGACACCAAAGTCCGCCTCTCCGACCTCGATGCCAAGGTTGCTGACCTGTCCGAGCGCGAGCGCACGGCGCGCGAGGAGCGCAGGAAGGCCGACGGTGAGGCCGGGCGCATCGCAGCGCAGATGCGCGAGGCGCAGGCCGCGGCCGACCGTGAGACGCTCGCCTATGCCAAGCTCGAAGATCAGGTGAGCAATGCCGAGGTCGAGGACAGCATGTACGCGAGCCGCCTCGCCCAGATCGACGACTTGCTCAAGACCTGCGCCGCCGATCTCGAGGCGCGCACCGCCGACAAAACCCGCGCGGAGGCGAGTTTCGCCCGTGCGCGCGAGAGCGTGAGCGCCCTCTCCGCCGAGCTTCCTGCACTCGAGAAGGCCCTCGAGCGCGCCCGTTCCGCCGCCGCAGAAGCCCGTGAGAAGCTCTCGGGCGCCCGTGCCACCTATGACGCCCTCCGCACCATCGATGCCGAGGTTGAGGCCCAGAGCCCGCTCGTGGCTGCCCTCGCGGGCGGCGCGCATGCCGCGTCAGTCGAGTGCCGCTTGGGCGACCTCATCCATGCCGAGCCCGGTTTCGAGGGGATCATCGAGCGCCTGCTGGGCGACGATCTGTCTGCTCTGGTCGTGCGCGACGGCGCGCGGGCGGTGGAGCTCCTCGAAGACGCCTCGTCCCTCGGCGACGTCTCCGGACGTGCCACGGTGGTCTCGTTCTCGGAGGCATCCGCTCCTGCAGACGACGCGTCCGTTCCCGGCACCCCGCTCGTCGACCATATGGATATCGAGGAGGGTTCGCGTGCGCTCGTGCGCGCCCTGCTCGGAGATGTGCGCCTGGTGCCGTCCATCCGCGACGCCGTCCATGCGCATGAGGCGCATCCCCGCTATACGTTCATCACCTCCGAGGGCGCCTGCGTCCTGCCCGACGGCCGCTGCATCGTGGGCAGCGCGCAGGATAACGGCAGGGGAGTGCTGGAGCGCAAGCGCCGCATCCGCGCCCTCGGCGACGGTATGCAGGCCCTCGAGGACGCCCTTGCGCTCAAGAGCGCCGAGCTCGCGTCTGCGGAAGCCGCCCTTGCCGAGACGCAGTCGAGCCTCGTCGCCGTCCGCGGCGACGTCTCCTCGCTCTCGGGCGAGATCTCGTCCATCACCGCCGAGATCGGGCGCCTCTGCAGCCAGCGCGACCGTGCGCTCTCCGAGCAGGCCCAGGTTTCGGATACCCGCGCGAAGGCGCTCGAGCGTGCGGGCGAGGCCCGCAGCCAGATCGAGGGCCATCGCCTCGCCGCCTCCCAGGCGCGCGACCGCGCGAAGGAGCTCTCCTCCGAGCTCGATGCTGCCCGTACGGCACGCGATGCCTGCACCAAGGCCGAGGGCGATGCGAGCGCCCAGCTTGCGGACGCCCGCCTCCAGCGCGCCATGGTATCCGAGCGCCTCTCTCATCTCACCACGCGCTCACGCGACCTCGACGCCCGCATTTCCGAGCTGACGCACCGCATCGAGGGCACGCGCACCTCGTCGCGCTCCCTCGAGGTGGTCCGCCTGCGCGTCGATCCCCTCCACGACCGCTACGACGCCATCCATCGCCGTGCGGTGGAGTGGGCCGCCCGCCTCAAGGATCGCGCCTCGCTCGCCGAGGCCGACTCCGACTCTCTTAAGAAGACCATCGGCGATGCCCGCACCGCCGTTGCGGAAGCGCAGGGCGAGCTTGACCGCTCCCGCACTGCTGCCAACGAGGTGAAGGTCGACCTCGGACGCCTCGAGGTGCAGGTGGAGAACGCCGTGAGGCGCATCACCGACACCGGCGCCGTCCTCGACGAGGCGCTCCTGCTTCCGGCGCCCGAGGATCGCGATGCCTGCGAGCGCCGCGCTGCCGAGCTCGAGCGGCAGATCGCCGACATCGGACCCGTCAACGAGGTCGCGATGGACGAGTACACCAAGCTCAAGCAGCGCGCCGACTACATCGTCGAGCAGGTGGACGACCTCGAGCGCGCCCGCACCTCGCTCAAGAAGATCACCGCTGCCATCGAGCGCAAGATGCGCACGCAGTTCCTCCTCGTGTTCGACAAGGTCAACGCCAACTTCTCCGAGATCTTCTCGGTGCTGTTCCCCGGAGGAGAGGCCCATCTCGAGATGACCGATCCCGACCATCTGGACGAGACGGGCATCGAGGTGGTGGCGCAGCCCAAGGGCAAGCGCGTCGCCAAGATGACGCTGCTCTCGGGCGGCGAGAAATCGCTCACCGCGCTCGCGCTCCTCTTCGCGGTCTACAAGGCCCGCACCACCCCGTTCTACGTCTTCGACGAGGTGGAGGCCGCCCTTGACGACTCCAACCTCTCCAAGTTCCTCGGAGCCGTCGAGACGCTCAAGGATTCGACCCAGCTCATCGTGATCTCGCACCAGCGTCGCACGATGGAGCAGGCGGATGTGCTCTACGGTGTCTCCATGCAGGCGGACGGTGTGAGCCGTGTGGTCTCGCAGCGCCTCGACCGTGCTACCGGAAAGGTGGTGGATGCGTAACCATGGGCTTCTTCGACAGTCTGCGCGCCGGCCTCGCCCGTTCCCGCGAGGCCCTCAACGAGATCTTCTACATGGGTGGAGAGGTGGACGAGACCTTCTGGGAGGATCTCGAAGACACCCTCGTCATGGGCGACATGGGCGCCGAGGTTGCGTCCTCGGTTACCGACGACCTGCGCGAGCAGGCCGCCCGCGAGAACCTCACGCGCGCCAACCAGCTCAAAGACGCTCTTGCCAAGCGCCTCGCCGCGGTGTTCACCCCGGCGGAGCACGACCCCTTCGAGGACATCCCATCATGCGTGCTCTTCGTGGGCATCAACGGAGCGG
>CAMZCV010000168.1 GCA_947305035.1 uncultured Coriobacteriales bacterium
CCTCTCGCAGTCGCTTTCGTTCACGCTCTTCGATCTCAAGGGTGCTCCGGCAACCATCTTCTGCCTCGATCGCCTCGTGGACAAGACCTTCAGCGAGCGCGAGGTCGAGGTTGTCAAGCTCCTGACGGCGCATCTCGGCAACCTGTATAAGAACATGTTCGTGCGCCCGTCGGGACAGCTGCGCATCTGGGACAAGGTGCGCGACGAGGTGGACCTCACCCCGCGCGAGAAGGAGGTTCTCGACCTGATGTGCCAGGGCGTCAAGCCCGCGTACATCTCGCGTGAGCTCCGCATCTCCATCGGCACCACCAACAAGCACATCGCGCACATCTACAAGAAGTTCGGCGTCGACAGCAAGCAGGAGCTGCTCGTGAAGCTCCTGGGCAAGTAAGGATTGGAGTTTTCCAAATGGCGATCATCCATGGCGAGGCGGCACGCGAGAAGCTGCTGGAAGGTATAGATGAGTTGGCTGAGGCGGTTGCCTCCACGCTGGGCCCCAAGGGGCGCAACATCGCGATGCACCAGAAGGCGGCACTCTATGGCGCGGATTACGGCCAGCGCGCGCAGGCTGGCGCACACGTCCTCATTACCAACGACGGCGTCACCATCGCCAAGGAGATCTCCTTCGCCGACCCCGTGAAGAACATGGGCGCGCAGCTCATGAAGGAGGCTGCCGTCAAGGCCAACGACGAGGCTGGCGACGGAACCACCACCGCCATCGTTCTCGCGCAGGCAATCCTGCAGGGAGCATTCAAGAACATCGCTGCGGGAGCAGATCCGCTGGCGCTCCGCCGCGGCATCAAGCGGGCGGGAGAGCTCGCCGTCGAGAAGCTCGCCGCCTCCGCGGTGAAGATCGAGACGCAGGACGACATCGCCCACGTGGCCACCATCTCCTGCCAGGACCCGCAGCTCGGCGCCATGGTGGGCGAGGCCATCTACCGCGTGGGTCTCGAGGGTGTGGTCAACATCGACGATTCCCAGCGTCTTGAGACCGAGCTCAACGTGGACGAGGGCATCGTCTTCGACCGCACGATGATCTCCCCGCACATGGCCACCGACAAGCGCTCGGGCGAGGCGGTGCTCGAGAACCCCTATATCCTCATCACCGATAAGAAGTTCGAGAACCCGCAGGATATCATCCCCGCGCTTATCTGCGCCGCTGAGGATGGGCGCGACATCCTCGTGCTCTGCGATTCGCTCGAGGGCGATGCCCTCGCGCTCGTCATGCGCAACAAGCTCGAGGGCGACATGAACGTCGTCTGCGTGCAGGCTCCCGCCTATGGCGAGGGACGTCGCTGGCGCATGGACGACATCGCTGTGCAGACCGGCGGCATGTACGTGAGCGAGGAGATGGGCCTCTCGGTGCGCGATGTCACGCGCGAGATGCTCGGATCAGCCGACCGCGTGAAGGTCACCCGCAAGCGCACGATCATCTCGGGCGGCCATGGCGATCCCGATGCCATCGCCAAGCGCATCGCCGAGCTGCGCTATCGCGCCGAGCACACCGATTACGAGTTCAACCGCAAGCGCCACGAGGAGCGCCTTGCAGCATTCGTCTCTGGAGTCGCGACCATCTCCGTGGGAGGCGCCACCGAGCCCGAGCAGTGGGAGCGCAAGATGCGCGTCGAGGATGCCGTGAACGCCGCGCGCGCAGCCTACGAGGAGGGCGTGGTGCCCGGCGGTGGGCTGGCGCTGCTCAACCTCGTACCTGCTGTCGAGGAACTTGCGGCGACGCTCGAGGGTGATGAGCGTACGGGCGCACGCATCGCCATCGATGCCCTCAAGGCTCCTGTCAAGCGCATTGCCGGCAATGCTGGCGCAAACGGAGGCGTTGTTGTGGAGAAGCTGGGCGAGGCTCCTGAGGGTACCGGATTCGACGCTTCGCGCAACGCTTATGTCGACATGTTCGAGACCGGCATCATCGACCCGGTCCGCGTCACGCGCAGCGCGCTCGAAGCAGCCTTCTCGGTAGCGGAGACCCTGCTCGTGACCGAGGGAACGGTTACCCCGGTCAAGGGCGAGGTCAACCTGGCCGAGAAGTTCCATGTGGGAGGTGCCCGATGAGTTACAACGAGAACAAGTGGCGCAGCTATGTGGCCGCATACGACATCGAGGTTCCCGAGGAGCGCATCGAGCAGGAATACGAGATGGTGCGCGTCGACATGAAGCACCGCATGATGTATGCGCAGATGAGCGGGGGAGAGACGCATCTCTTCCCCGATATGGAGCTTGCGCAGATGGAGGACGAGCTGCGGGAGGCGGCGCTCTTCGAGGCAAAGGAGCCGCTCGTGCTGCGCGACCTCACCAATAAGCTCGATGTTACGGTAACGCCGGATGAGCTGCTCGCCGAGGCTGAGGCCATGGCAAAGCGCCAGAATACCACGGTGGAGGAGATCAAGCGGTTCTTCGGCGAGGACCTGAAGCTTCTCGAGCGCGACGTGCGCGAGAACAAGATCCGAGCGTGGGCCTGCGAGCAATAACGCCTGCCCGGTGCCTGGGACACCTGTCCGGTTACTGTCCCAAATTTGGCAACTACCACATTTGGGACAGTAACCGGACAGGCGTCCCAGGCAGTCAGACCTCGATCTCGCCGCGCAGATACAGTCTGCCGTGCCCTGCGATGGAGACTGCGCCTCCCAGATCGCAGCACCATACCGTTCCTTCGCGCTGCGAGGGCTCAAAGCACACGAGATCGCGCTTGCCCAGCCGTTCCGACCAATACGGCACCAATGCAGACTGCATCGATCCACAAACCGGGTCCTCGTCGATGCCGATCTTCGGCCAAAACGCGCGGGCAACGTAGTCATGGCCGGACGCCGGGGCTGTGACATAGGTTGAGAGCCCGTGCGAGAACGCTTTGATCCTGTCGAAATCGGGCTCCATCTCCCGCACCGTGGCTTCATCATCGAAGACGCACACGAGGTCGCGCTCTGTTGCGAGCACCTGCGCGGGTGCCGCGCCGAGCGCTTTCTCGAAATCGTCGTCGCAACTGAAAGGCGCCGGTGCTATGCGCGGGAACTCCATGCGGATCATGTCGCCGTCGCGTGCGCACGTAAGCTCATACCCCTTCATTGGTGCATGGAAGCGGATCTTCTCTGCCTCGGGCTCGAAGAAGCTGAAGAGGACGTACGAGCAGCCGAACGTGGCATGTCCGCAGAGGTCTATCTCGCATGCAGGGGTGAACCAGCGGATCTGATAGGAACTGTCATCCACACGCACGCAGAACGCCGTCTCTGAGAGCCTGTTCTCCGCGGCGATTGCCTGCATGAGCGAGTCGTCGATCCAGGAATCGAGCACGCAAACACCTGCGGGATTGCCGCCGAACGGGCGCTCTGCAAAGGCGTCAACCACGTGATAGCTCAGCTTCATGAGCGGCACCTCCAAAGACGATCTGCGCTTCGTTTCTTAGATGATACCATGCATCCCATTGGGGCCAACACATACGCTCATCCGCAAAAACGCGCCGTTTACCTGCGTGAATACCTAAAAGTAGGCATAAACATTACCTACTTCTATACCTAACTCCGCGAACGGTATCGCGGGATACTTTCCTCAAGGTTGCACTACCCGTATCTGAGGAAAGGAACCTCCCATGGACAAAGAAGATCTGTTCGATATGTCATCCGATTCGCTGGAGGATGTCGATTCCTTCGAGGATCTCGTCGACCTCTCGGGCAAGGTGGCGGTCGTCTCCGGATCCGTGGGTCTGGCACTCTTCGTAGTCCGGCGTCTCGCCGAGCTCGGTGCCAAGGTCGTCTTCGGCGCCCGCAGCGAGGAGTGGGGCGAGATGGCAACCGAGGCCCTCAACGACCTGGGCTATGAGGATGTCGCCTACTTCCAGTACGATACCCGCAACGTTGCCGAGTCCGAGGCCATCGTCAAGTTCGCCGAGGAGACCTACGGCCCCGTGGACATCTGCGTGCCCGTTGCCGCCACCTGGCAGGCCCGCGCCTTCCTCGACATGGACGAGGAACTCTACGACG
>CAMZCV010000169.1 GCA_947305035.1 uncultured Coriobacteriales bacterium
GCCCGGCGGAAAGGAGCATATCGGATATATCGTCGACCGCACCGGGTTCGAGGAGTTCGTGAAGTGGGCGCTCGACGGCGTTGAGCTCGGCCCCAAGTGCGAGCGCGCATCCCGCGTCTATTGGGGCGGCAAGCGTTACGACCGTAGCAACGAGCTGAAGTAACGCTCCTTCGCAGATCGGGTCGCAAGGGGGCATCTCGTGGTGAGATGCCCCCTTTCTCCATGCGGGCGCTCCCGCTGGGATACAATGGAATCCGATGCATTCGGTACGGCGTGACCACGGGGAGGTGCGGTGGCAGAGAGGGGACAGAGGACGGCCCGGCCCTTCCTCGAGGGCATGCGCGACGGCATCCCCATTGCGCTGGGCTACTTCGCCGTGGCCTTCTCGCTGGGCATTGCGGCGAAGAACGCCGGCCTCGATGCATGGCAGGCCTTCGTTGCAAGCGCTCTGAACCTTGCGAGCGCGGGCGAGTTCGCGGGCTTCTCCGCCATCGCAGCGAACGCGGGCTATCTCGAGGTCGCTACCGTCACGCTCATCACCAACGCGCGCTATTTCCTTATGGGAGCATCCTTGGCGCAGCGCTTCTCGCCCGATGAAAGCACCCTCAACCGCATCGGCGTGGGCTACGGCATCACCGATGAGATCTTCGGCATAGCCATCGCCCGTCCCGTACCGCTTGTACCCGCATATTCCTACGGTGCCATCGCCATCTCCATGCCCGCATGGGCAACGGGAACCGCCCTCGGCGTCATCGCCGGCAATGCTCTTCCCGCAAACGTGGTGGCGGCGCTCTCGGTTTCGCTCTTCGGCATGTTCCTCGCCATCATCATGCCCGAGGCCCGCAGGAACCGCGTGGTTCTTGCGTGCGTGGCCGCTGGTTTCGCCGCAAGCTTCGTGTTCTCGCGTCTGGTGCCCGCAACTGCTGCATGGACGCCCGGTACCCGCACCATCGTTCTGACCCTCGTGATCGCCGGCATCGCGGCGCTTGTCGCCCCCGTCGATGATGAACCGATGGCAGATGGGGAGGTGGCGAGCGATGATCGATAGGGTTTGGGCGTCCATCTTCGTCATGGCCGCCGTCACCATAGCCATCCGCGTGATACCGGTCACGCTTATGCGCAAGCCGGTGAAGAATCGCTTCATCAGGTCGTTCCTCACCTACGTGCCCTATGTCACGCTCGCGGTGATGACCTTCCCGGCCATCGTGGAGAGCGCGGGAACGCCGCTCGCGGGCTATGCCGCCCTCGTGGTGGGCATCGTGCTCGCCTGGCTGGGGGCAGGACTTCCCGTGGTCGCTGCAGCGTGCTCGATCGTGGCGTTCGTGCTGGCGCTGCTCTGAAGACGCCCGTGTCCGGTGCCTGTCTTCCGCTCCGTGCGGTAGGATAGGGGAGATGTGGAAGGAGGAGCCGTGGCCAAAGACATCTACACTGCAGCGGAGTACCGCGAGCTCGAGGCGCGCATCGCGCAGCTCACACGGGCAAACAAGCGCCTCTCCGGCGCGCTTTCCATCGTGCTCGACACGCTCGACTCCGCCGATGTCGCCACGCTATTCGACCGCGTGCTCGACAGCGTTACCCAGACATTCGGCTCCGACGGCACGCTGGTGTACTTCGCAGCTCCCGACGGCTTCCACCTGCGCGGTGCCACCGAGTCGCTCTCCCGCGCCGTGATTCCCGAGTTCATGGATTTCGGTCGCTCCATCGAGACGCTCGCCGCACGCGAAGGCCATGCCCTGCGGCTCAGGGTGAATCCTCCGTCGAACGATACGCTGCGCGCTGGAACCCTCACCGAGCGCGAGGTCGTGCGCGAGGACACGCAGGAGTCCTTCTCCATCGAGACGGCGCTCCTGCCTCCGTTCGCATCGTTCATCTGCGTTCCGGTGTGGTTCGGGGGGCACGTCATCTCGATCATCGAGGTGGGCTGGCTGCGAACGCACGCCCTGCTCGAGGACGATGCGCTGCTGCTCGACTCCGTGGCACGTTACCTGGGCGTGCAGCTCATGGGGGCGTTCACAGCGATGCGCGCCCAGAGGGCGAGCAGGCTGCAGCAGCTGGGAAGCGAGCTGCGCGAGGAGCTCATGGCCGTCACGGAGGGAGATAACCTCGGGGCGGTCGAGAATCTCGATGCCATATGGGAGCGCGCTGCCGAGATGCTCATCGCGCACTTCCTGCCCGTTCACGAGAACAGCCGGCAGGGCCATGTCATGCTCGAGCTTCCCGGCAACGACCTGCGCGTCATGCCCTTCTCGCTCGACGCCCTCACGGAGGGGTTCCGCCAGGAGAGCGTTGCCCTCGTGCCCATCGAAGAGGATTCCGAATTGGGGAATTGGCTCTTCGAGCAGGGCGAACCCGCCATCGGCATGCTCGTCGACCTCGGCGAGATCGTGGGCGAGCGCCGCACGTTCATGCTGCTGCGCCCTGCTGGCGCCGAGCCGTTCGATGCCGATGAGTGCGCCTTCATGCAGCGCCTCGCGCAGGACTCCTACGAGATCGCCCTCGGCGAGGTGGCGCGCGAGCAGGATAAGCGCATCGCGCAGGCCCTCATGAGCGGTATGAAGAGCGAGCTGCAGACCGTGGAGGGCATCTCCGCCCGCGGCATCTACTCCTCCGCCACGGCTTCCGCCCTCGTGGGGGGCGACTTCTACGATCTTATCCGCCTGCCCGAGCGGCGTGCCTGCGTCATCATGGGCGATGTCTCGGGCAAGGGCGTCGAGGCGGCATCGGTCTCGGCTGCCGTCCGCACCGCGCTCGGAGCCTATGCGTGGGAGGGTCTCACGCCCGCACGCATGGTGCGCACCCTGAACGACTTCCTCCTGGGCTTCTCGCGCATTGAGACGTTCGCAACGCTCTTCGTGGGCATGATCGATCTTGCTGCAGGCACCATCACGTATTGCTCTGCAGGGCATCCTCCTGCGGTGTTCGTCCACAATGGGGAGCTCTCCACGCTTGACGTGCAGTCGGGCGTCGTGGGCGCGATGGCGTTCAGACCATCTGCAAGGGCGACCTGCTCCTGCTCTATACCGATGGCACAACCGAGGCGCGAAGTCCCAACGGTGCGTTCTTCGGGGAGGATGGCCTGGCAGATGCCGTGCTTGCCGAGGCTCCGTGCGGCTTCAACGGCCTGCTCGACCGGCTTCTCGACCGCCTCGACGCCTTTACCGACCATCATCTGGACGATGACGTGGCGCTTGTCGCCCTGCGCTTCGACAAGGTTGGCTGACCGTTAAAAAGGGACGGGTACAATTTAACGTTTTGCCGCGGCAATGTTAAAAAGGGACGGGTGCAATTTAACGCTCGACCGCTGACGGAACAGCTGAAAGAACCTTTGCCGTTGACGGAATCCGCCTGAATAGAATGCCTGCATGTGGGAACAATCCCAATATGCCCGAGAGTACCCACATAGCCGTTCTGCCCCTCGAATCCGACCTCGATGTGACGTCGGTTCCCCACGTGCAGGCGCAGATTGAGCGGCTCATCGCGCAAGGATGCCGGCGCATCATTCTCAACCTTGCCGATTCCAGCTATATCGATTCTGCGGGTATGGGCATGCTCTTCTCCGAGATCAGGCATATGCGCAAGGTGGGAGGGCTCCTCTCGCTCATCGGGGTCTCTCCCGACATCTACCGTTCGCTCAAGATCCTCCGCCTGGTCGATGCCATGCCCGTCTCGATCGCGGGGTCGCACGCCGATGTTCCTGCGCTCGATATCGATCAGACGCCGATTTGGCGCACGTCGTTCGCAGTTCCCGCAGATTCCCTCGCCGCTGCGCGCAACCGCATCGCGGAACTTGCCGCTTCGCGCAAGCTCTCCGCTGACGAGCTGTTCGACCTCAAGCTGGCGGCTGGAGAGGCGCTCGGCAACGCCATCGACCATACATGCGCAAAAGGCGTGCTTGCGAGCGTTGCCGCCTACGTCGATTGCGTGGTGGTGGAGATAAGCGATTGCGGGGAAGGCTTCTCGCCCAAGGATATCCGCCCTGCAG
>CAMZCV010000170.1 GCA_947305035.1 uncultured Coriobacteriales bacterium
AGGTTCCCGAGGCGGCCATGCATTTCCAGCCGCGGAAACAGGTCGGGCTCGTGCAGCCCTTCTTCGACGCCATCGGCGAGCCGGAGCGCGCGGAAACCTACCTCAGCACGGCAGCGCGCATGCCCAATGGGTGGCCGCTCTCGTTCTTCGGGCTGTTCAGGGGGCGTCCCGGCACGCCGCTCCGCGTCTGCGGCTACCTTGACCACGGCGAGCGAAAGACCTGCGTGGATAACCCGGAGCATCTGGCGAGCGTGTTCGACGCCATCGGGTTCTCCGCATATGACGATGCGATGCTCGCCCAGGTTGCGGAGATTTTGGCAGCAGCGCCTGGAACGGTGGACTTCCAGTTCGACGTGTTCCCCGACGGCAGCCTGGGCAGCGTCTTCGCGCTCGACGTGCAGTTCGAGATCGGGAGGCCTGAGGCTGTCGCCACCTCCTTTGCAAGCGGTCCCGGCGCTCGCGTCATGAACCTGCTGCAAGGTTGGGGTGTGGCGGACGAGCGCTGGAAGCTCGCCGTTCAGGCCGCATTCGCACGCGCCGTGGCGGTGGAGCTCGACGGCGGCGGAACGGGCCGCTATGCCTTCACGCTCATGCCGCAATGGGTCAAGGCGCGCTGGGCAAACGGGAGGCTGCAGCCCGCCAAGCTCTACCATCTTGGCAATGCGAGCCTGCTCGGCAACGTACAATAGCTGGCAGATGCGGCGCTCGAACCGAGCAGTTGGAGGGACGGGAATGTCTTCGACCGACACCGAGCAGACCGCGCAGCCGCGCACCGCTGGCGAGGCAGGTTGGCACGTCTCGCGCTACAACGTGATGGCGCAGGTCCCCAACAGCAAGATGGTGGCCATCGCGAACCTGTTCAAGGGCGTCTGCGCGGAGTACACGCCCATCGAGATGTACCTGCTCAGCGTGCTTGAAGAACTCGATGAGAAGCACCCCATCATCGAACGGTTCGCCAAGCGCGGCATCATCGCGAACTTCGACGAGCTCGCGGCGATCGAGACCATGGGACGCGCTTCCTGCGCGTTCCCAAATGTGGTCAGCATCACCATCTGCCCCACGATGGGCTGCAACTTCGATTGCCCCTACTGCTTCGAGGACCACGGGCGCGGCAAGATGAGCGCCGAGGTGCAGGATGACGTCGTGGCGTTTGTCGGCCGCATGCTCGACGCGAGCAGGGCCAAGGCCCTGTCCATCTCCTGGTTCGGCGGCGAACCGCTGCTGGCACCAGACATCATCGAGTCGCTGTCCGAGCGGCTCATGGCGCTCGCGGACGAGAAGGGCTGCGGGTATACGGCGGGCATCATCACCAACGGCTACCTGCTCACGCAGAAGATCGTCGACATGCTCGACCACGTGAAGGTGAAGAACGCGCAGGTCACCATCGACGGGCTGGGTGCCACGCACGACGCCACCCGCTGCCTGCGCGGCGGCGGGCCAACCTTCGAGCGCATCACCTCCAACCTGCGTACCTGCAAGATCCCCTTCAAGGTGAGGGTGCGCAACAACGTACACGAGGGCAACCTCGGCGAGACCGAAGCCCTCAAGGCGTTCGTCGAGCAGCTGGCTGAGGAGTCGGGAAACGACATCTTCTACTACCCCGCACCCGTTTCGGGAAGCGAGGTGGCCGACGAGCGCGGCCGCCAGGTGGGGCTGCTCTGCGGGGAGGACTTCAGCGAGATCGGCGTCCGTCTGGAGGCGGGGCGCTTCAGCGGAGCGCGCGGGCATTACTGCGGAGCGGGAAGCCTGTGGTGCGGGGGCATCGACGACAAAGGCAACCTGCAGAAATGCTGGGAGGCCGTCGCCGATCCGCGACACAGCTTCGGCACCGCCCACGACTGGGACCCCGCAAACCCGCTGACCACGGCCTCCAACCTGGACAACCTGACCAAGTACCTGCGCCTTTCCGCTCTCGTGCCCGATGACGAATGCCGCGCATGCGTGTGGCTGCCCGCGTGCGTGGGAGGCTGCCCCTTCAAGCGGCTGCACTCCGAGCGCGCCTGCATCCCGTTCAAGAACGATCCCGAGCGGTACGTGCTCGCGCTCCGCGACCGCATCGGCGAGAAGAAGCAGCCGCCGCAGCACGCATAGGCGCCTGTCGCAGCGGAGACTGCCGGGTGGATTAATCGAGCGAGAAGAAACGGCGGGCGTTTGCCCAGAGGTCGGCGTAGGTCTGCTCGCGCGGCATGCCGAGCGCCTCGGCACGCACGTCGGCCACGCAGGCGGCCGTGAACGCCACCATCGCGGGTTCGCAGCGGCTGCCGCGCAGGGGCACGGGCGTCATGTAGGGGCAGTCCGTCTCGGTGAGGATGAGGTGCGCGGGACACGCGGTCGCGGCCGCGCGGATGTCGTTGCTCTTGGCAAAGGTGGCGGCGCCGCCGAACGCGATGTAGCAGCCCAGATCCACGAAGGGCGCCATGATGGCGGAGCCGCTCGTGAAGCAGTGGAGGTCGCAGCCGGCGGACGGCACGCCCTCCTCCTGCAGGATGCGCAGGGCATCGTCGTGGGCCTTGGGTTCGCCCTGCTCGGGGTCGCGCAGATGCAGCTCGACGGGCAGATTGCGCGCGTGCGCGATGCGGAGCTGCGTGCGGAATGCGGCCTCCTGCACCTCGGGCGGGAGCTCGTTGTACGGGCCGTAGTCGAGGCCGATCTCGCCCACGCCCAGGCAGCGCGGGTGGTCGAGCAGGGCGTCGAGCCGCGCAAGCGCGTCTTCATCGAGAATGGCCGCGCCATACGGATGGGTGCCCGCGATGAAGTAGGTGCTCTCCCCCATCGGGCCGGCGAGCGTACGCATCTCGTCGAACCACGCGAGGAAGGCGGGCACGTCGTCGGTGGGGTCGACGGGGATCACATGCAGGCGGATGCCGGCTTCCCACGCCCGCGAGAGTGCGGCGGCTGCGCGCGGCGCGTCGAGCTTGGTGAGATGGCCGTGGGTGTCGGCAATCGGCGCGAGCGGCTCGGGTACCTCGTGCTCGCGGCCCTTGCGATCGGCAAGCGTCAGCATGCGGGCACCTCCCCGAGGGCGGTTGCGAGTGCGATGAACTGCTCGGGTGCGAGGGTCTCGGCACGCGCGGTGGGCGCGATGCCGCAGGTGGCGAAGGCGTTGTCGAGCGCGTCTTTGGCGAATCCGCTCGCCGCCATGGAGTTGCGGATGGTCTTGCGGCGCTGTGCGAAGGCAGCGTCGATGACGGGAGCCACGCGGGCGGCGACGTCGGCGCTGACGAGCGGCGCACGCTCGATGCGCACCACCGCCGAGTCCACGTGCGGCGGCGGCATGAAGTTGCCGGGCGCCACCTCGAAGCGGCCGGTCACGCGCGCATGCAGGGCGAGCTTGGCGGTATAGGCACCGTAGATCTTGGAGCCGGGAGAGGCGCAGATGCGGTCGGCCACCTCGGACTGCACCATCACGATGGTGCGGCGCAGGCTCGGGAGCTGCTCGAACGCCTGCAGGATGATGGTCGCTGCAATCTGGTACGGCAGGTTCGAGACGAACGCCGTGGGCTCGAAGCCCTCGGGAAGCCCCGCGGGCACGGCCTTGAGCGCGTCGCCCAGCACGAGCGTGAAGCGCGGGCTGTCGCATGTCTCGGCGAGGACCGGCTCGAGCGTGCGGTCGGCCTCCACGGCCGTGACGCACGCGCCCGCACCGAGCAACGCGGTGCTGAGCGTGCCGATACCGGGTCCCACCTCGAGGACCTGCTCGCCGGGCTCGAGGGCTGCCAGCGCGAGGATCTTCTCGATGATGGCGTCGTTCACCAGGAAGTTCTGGCCCAAGCGGTGCTTGAGCAAAAGCCCGTGCCGCATCAGAACGGCACGGGTTGCAGTTGGGTTGGCGAGCGGGGACGCCACGATATTACTTGCCGCCGAGGCGCGGGAAGAGCGCGTCGCCCTTGGTGACGGCGACGCCGCCGTGCAAGCCGCCCCATGCGCAGGTTGCGGCGAGGTCGCGGGTGTCGGCCTCGTCCTCGAGCGACATGC
>CAMZCV010000171.1 GCA_947305035.1 uncultured Coriobacteriales bacterium
GATGCCCGCCTCCTCGAGAAGCGCGAGCGGGATATTGGTCCAGGCATTCCCGAAGTTGGGGTCGATGATGTCGACGATACCCGTGACAGCGCCATTCTCGATGGCTGGCTCGGGCATAGGCAGGCAGACGATCTCATCCACGGGATATGCGGGGCCTACCTGCTCGTATGTGATGATGCCGCTTGCCAGGCGCGCGGCGCAGTAGCCGAAGAGGTCGCGACCGTGGAAGACGCTCGTGCCGCGCGTATTGGGGTTTCGGTTGATGGTCTCGTCGATCTCGCGCACCTCGGTGATGCCGATGTAGCGCGCAAGGTGCGTGAGGGCGCCGTTGTCGGGCGTCACCACATAGTGGCCGCTCGCGGTGCGGGCGACGCAGGCGCGGCGCGGCGTGCCCACTCCCGGATCGACCACGCTCACGTAGATGGTGCCCTCGGGCCAGAACGGCAGGCTCTGATACAGCCGGTAGCTCGCACTCCACGCGTCGTAGCGCGGGATGTAGTGCGTGCCATCGAAGATCTCGAGCTCGCGATCCACGCTCTTCACCACACCGTACATGGAGCTCACGGCTCCCTCGGCGTAGGTGAAGTCGGTCTGGAACACCAGGATGGGCTTGTCGTGCGCCGCCATTGCGACCTCCTTGCCGGGCAAATCGAACTGCCTGCTTGTTAAAAACGGCGTTTTTCGAAAATGATAGTCAGCCTATCAAAATCAAAAAAACGCCGAAAAAGAAATCTTCTCCCCTTGGACCGTTCGCAAAGTCCGCTCGCCCGCGAGACGCGTCTCGTTACTCGTACACCAGGCGCGGCGCCTTGCGCAGCGAGATCTTCCAGTTGACTCCCGTGCCGATGCCATACGCCGCTGCAAAACTGCCCTGGTTGATGGCAACGGCCATGTTGTCGAGGCTGTTCACGTACACGAGCGGCTCGCCCACGTACACGTCGGCGAAGCTCTTCGCATAGGTGAGGAAGTTCTTGTAGAGCATGCGCGTGCCGTTCTCGATGGTGACCTCAACGCGCTGGCCGTAACCGACGCCCAACCGAAGGAACAGCTCGCGCGGGATGTTGGTCCAGAGGCTGCCGAACCGCACGTCAAGCACGTCAATGGTGCCATGCACGATCTCGCCGTCGAAGACGGCTTCGACGATGGGCAGCTCGATCACGCTTTCGGGCGCAACCTCGGGTCCCACGCCGGCAAAGTCGATCACACCGGCTGCCAGCCGCGCACCGGTATACACATACACGTCACGGCCATAGAAGGTATAGCTCTCCGACGAGCCGGCCAAACGGTTGACGCTCTCGTCGATGATGCGCACCTCGGAAAGCCCGATCATGCGCTTGACGTGCGTGAGCGTGCCGTTGTCGGGCGTCACCACATAGCGGCCGTTGGCAGTCTTCGCCACGATGGAGCGGCGCGAAGAGCCCACGCCCGGGTCGACCACCGACACGAACACGGTTCCCTCGGGCCAATAGCTCACCGTCTGGATGAGACGATACGACGCCTCCCAGATGTCGAACTGCGGGATCTCGTGCGTGAGGTCGCAGATGCGCAGCGTGGGCGATACGGACAGCGCCACGCCGTACATGGCGCTGACGGCACCGTCCGCGACGCCGAAATCAGATTGGAGAACCAGGGCGTCAGCCATCGTTCTCCCCTATCGCTCGGGATTCCACGGAGCGAGGCAGGCGTCGAGGCCCGCCTCGAGGGCGTCGCGGTCCATGTGGCGGCCGATGATGACCAGCTTGGTCATGCGATCGCCGAGCACGGGATCCCAATCGCGCAGGAGCTCGGGCTCCTCCTCGAGGATCCTCTTCATCTCCTCCTCAGGCGCAGAGGCCACGAAGAAGCCGTTCTCGATGAGGCGCACCTGATGGCCGACCTGCTCGAAGAGGTAGCTCATATCGGGATCCTGCACGGCCCAGAGCAGGCCCTTGGTGCGGATGACCTCGTTGGGCCAGGTGGCAACGTAGTCTGCGAAGGCATCGACGTCGAACGGACGGCGGCGCTCATAGACGAAGGTCGTGATGTCGTACTCGAGCACCTCGGGATCCTCATGCTCCTCGGGATGCTCCATGGCGTCGTTCCACGCGGCGGACTCGTAGGCGCGGTTGAAGTCGAAGCGCCCCGTGTTCAGGATTTCGCTCATGGGCACATCGCACTGCGTGGCTTCCACGATGACGGCATCCTTCTGCAGGCCGCGGACGAGCGCCTTGAGCTCTGCGAGCTGCTCGGGCGTCACGAGGTCAGCCTTGTTGAGGATGACCGTGGTGCAGAACTCGAGCTGCTGGATGAGCAGGGCCTCGCTGTCCTCCTCGTCGATGTCCTCCTCGAGCAGGTCCTTACCGCCGTCGAACTCGTCGAACATGCGGGCGGCGTCGACCACGGCCACGATGTTGTCGAGCGCGAGCGGGGCGCCGCCGGCGAACAGGCTCTCGTCGCAGAAACGCGAGATGGTGTAGGCGATGGGGATGGGCTCGCAGATGCCGGACGCCTCGATGACGATGTAGTCGAAGTCGCCCGAGTTGGCGATGGTGTCGAGCTGGCGCGCGAGGTCCTCGGAGAGCGTGCAGCAGATGCAGCCGTTGGTCATGGGGATGAGCTCGTCGGTCTGGGTGAGGGCGCCCTGCTTGATGAGGGAGGCGTCCACATTGACCTCGCCGATGTCGTTCACGATGACGGCAGCGCGAATACCCTCGTTGTTGGCGAGGATCTTGTTGAGGAGCGTGGTCTTGCCCGCTCCAAGGTATCCGGTGATAAGCACGATCTTGACTTGCTTCGGCGCCATGGCGCATCTCCTATCCACTTACGTGACAGCAGTTCCAACTCATCTATTGTAGCCGCTCGCCGACCAAAGACGCGGCGAGCGAGAAGAGGCTAGAGAATCCCCGCACCCAGGTCTTTGGCCTGCTTCCAGCTCTTGTAGGCCTCGATCTCGGGCTCGTTCAGCTTGATGACCGCAGTGACCACGGCGAGGTCGTCCACAAGGCCCAGCAGGGGCACGCCGTCGGGGATGATGTCCTTGCCCTTGACCAGGTAGAGCAGCGCGGCGACCACGGAAGCGATGGTCTTGACCGGAACGTCGGGATACTCCTTGGTGACGTAGCTCTTGGCCATGGCTGCAAGCGTGGGAATCTGGGTGAGGGCACCCGTCACGGTTGTGGGAAGGTTGGCCACCTGAGCCTTGACGGATGTGAGCAGGGAGTCCATTTTCTCGGGATCGTCGAGGAAGGACTTCGCCTCGTCGATGCCACCGTCGATGACCTGCTTCGCAGCGTCGAAATCGAATTCTGCCATGATCGTTCCTTTCGTTTGCAGGAAACCTTTTGACTGCTTAATGATACGCCACTGACAGATATATGCCCTGCGGCGACAACTCGTAACCCCTGCTCGTATTAGAGTCAGAGAAGCTACATGCAGCAAAGGAGTGATGACGATGAAGCGGATCTGGTTTGGTGTCGGGTACCTCGTGACCTCGCTGCTCATCGTATTCCTCGTGGTAGGCCGCGGGCGCTGGTACATGGTCGAGGGTGGACCGAACGACCCTGAGCCCAAGCAGAACGTCGGCGTGTTCGTCAGCACGCCGGATGATTCGATTCTCTTCTTCATGGCCAACGGAGAATCGATGCAGTTGATGCGCGACATGGCCGACGGACGCATCCCCGTGTCATGCAACGTGCTCTACGACGCCATGGGGTCGCGCCCCGAGGTCACCGTCACCGACCCCGACACCATCATCGAGCTGTACAACCGGCTCGCGCAGATGACCGTGGGGAACATGACCACGATGAGCGTGACCGACGCCTACCACCATATCTACTTCACGCTGGAGGACGGCACGGTGGTGGGTTGGCATTTCGAGACCGAGGCTCTTCTCTGCATGGGAAGCACCAACTACGAGGCATACGACAACGGCAATCTCTGGGGACTCGTGCAGGAGCTCCAAGAGCAGCAGCTGTAGTGTCTGGGACA
>CAMZCV010000172.1 GCA_947305035.1 uncultured Coriobacteriales bacterium
CTTCTGCGACACGGTTGAGGAAGCAGGGTACAGCGCCCTCATCTACGGCAACTCCTACGAGTTCTCTCGCCTCGAGATCCTCTCGTTCGCAGGTGAGGGGTACTGGTTCGCCGAGTACGACGAGGCACCGTCCGTACCTCTGGACCTGTATGTATGGCAATATACTCATCAGGGTTCGGTCGACGGCATCGAGACCACGGTCGACATGAACATCGAGCTCGTCAATGTCCTCGACGGGGAGGATCGGTCATGAAGCGCATCCTCATCATCGCAACAGGCGGCACCATAGCATCCACGGCCGATGGCCGCGGCCTGTCGCCCACGCTCACCGGACGGGAGCTGGCAGAGCAGGTGCCGCTCATCGATGGCCTCTGCGAGCTGGATTTCGTGCAGCCCATGAACATCGACTCCACCAACATGATGCCCTCCGACTGGCTGGAGATGGCGCGCATCATCTGCGAGCAGTACGGCTCATATGACGGCTTCGTCATCCTGCATGGAACGGACACCATGGCCTATACTGCGGCTGCGCTCTCCTATCTCGTGCAGGGAAGCACCAAGCCCATCGTGCTCACGGGCTCGCAGCAGCCCATGGCCAACCCCTTCACCGATGCGAAGCTGAACCTGTACCAGAGCCTGGTCTACGCCCTCGACGACGCGAGCAGCGACGTGTCGGTGGTCTTCGGCGGCAAGGCGATCTGCGGCACGCACGCCCACAAGCAGCGCACCATGAGCGCGAACGCCTTCACGAGCATCAACTTCCCCGACCTCGCCATGCTGCGCGGCGACCGCATCATCCGCGGCGTGGGCCTGCCCGCTGCCAGCTCTTCGGAGCCCGTCTTCTTCGATTCGCTCGACCAGCGCGTCTGCGTGCTCAAGCTCACGCCGGGCCTTTCCCCCGCGATCTTCGAGACCCTGAAGCCCGCCTACGACGCCGTCATCCTCGAGACGTTCGGCATCGGCGGCATCCCCGAGCGCGAGGGCGCCTCCTACGAGCGCGCGATCTTCGACTGGATCGACTCGGGACGAACCGTGGTCATCACCACACAGGTGCCCGAGGAAGGTCTCGACCTCGGCATCTACGAGGTGGGCCGCGCCTATGCCGACCATCCGGGCATCCTGCGCGGTGGCGACATGACCACCGAGGCGCTCGTGGCCAAGACCATGTGGGCGCTCGCGCAGACCCGCGATGCCGATGAGCTTGCGCGTCTCTTCATGGCGCCGATCAACCACGACCGCACGAACTAGAACGAGAGCTGCCCGCCCGAAAAGCCGTCATCGTGTCTCAAATGTGGCGTTTTCAAATTTGATAGTCTGACTATCATATCAAATTGGGAAAACCGCTTTAGAGAAATCGGCAGGCCGTTTTCGATTCTCGTGAATAGCTCGAATCCGCGAGGGTATAAGGATGGAGGCACACGGCGGAAAGCCGCGATGCATCTTCGGGAAGGGAACGATCTTCTAAACCCGGCTCCAACGACAACTGAACTGGTGGAATCGACGGTATGGCCCTTGGACCATGCCGCGATTCGTCGCCTATCGTCGAAAGGAGCGCCATGTCTTCCTTCTCCGCATATACCGCCTCCTGCACCCCCGTCCTCGACGGTCAGCTCGAAAACGCTGTTCGCGACGAGCTCCCGTTGAGCGCCAGCGAGGCCCATCTCCTCGCCAGCCTCATGCTCGACGGCAGGGCACCGCTGCGCACGCCGGCCCTCGACGGGCAGCCCTCGATCATCGTCAACTGCGATGCCAAGGTCATGCACACCCGAGAGGTAACAGCGCGCGTGATCTCGAAGCAGAAGAAGCTGTTGCATGGGGTCTCGCGGACCGCATCATCACGTTGACCCAGCGGGTAAAACGCTGACGTGCGCGGTCTTCCCACATCTCTATCGGCTTTTTTCGCTTTTGATAGTCTGACTATCATTTTTGAAATCTGCCTTTTTTTGCGTCCACCCCTGCTTCTGGCGCTTTTTCCACGTAAAAGGGCCAGCGCTGATGAATGCTCCGCGGTTTTGAGCGACAATAGAATGTTGAGTACAACCGTCACGAGGAGTCGCCATGCCGCAGGCAGCAATCAGGAAGATCAACGTCATCGGCCATCAGCATCCCGATACCGACAGCATCTGCGCCGCCATCGCCTACGCCTATCTCAAGAACCAGAAGGGCGACGGCATCGTCTATCAGGCGCGCAGGGCGGGCAACCTCAACCGCGAGACGGCATTCGTGCTCAAGCATTTCGGTTTCGAGGAGCCGCGCCTCATCACCTCGGTGACGCCGCAGCTCAAAGACGCCGATATCCAGTACACGGTGGGCATCGGCCAGGAGACGAGCCTCTATACCGCGTGGACGCTCATGCGCGAGCTCAAGATCGACACGCTCTACATCACCGACGAGCAGAGCAATCTGCTTGGCCTCATCGCCATCAAGGACATCGCGTCAGCCAACATGGACATCTTCGACACGGCCATCCTCGGCACGTCGCACACCAGCTACGTCAACGTCCTCGACACGCTGTCCGCCACCATGGTCTGCGGCGATCCCGAGGGCGTCATCGACGGGGGCAAGATCCTCGTGGGCACCACGCCGGAGGCGCTCGAGACCAAGCTCGAGCACGGCGACATCATCCTCGTCACCAACCTCGAGGCCACCCAGCGCTACGCCATCGAGCACGGCGCCAAGTGCCTCATCATCTGCTGTGACGTGCATCCCTCCAGCGAGATCATCACGCTCGCGAAGGAGAAGGGCTGCTCCATCATCGCCACCCCGTACGACACCTATGCGGCCGCCCAGCTCGTGTGCATGTCCGCGCCCGTGCGCGCCCATATGCTGCCCGCCGAGAAGATCATCGCGTTCTCGCGCAACACCTCCGTCGAGGACGCGCAGAAGACCATGGCAAAGACACGCCACCGCTTCTACCCGGTGCTCGACGATGCAGGCCACTACATGGGCTCGGTCACCTCGATCAACCTGCTCGAGCCCAGCAAGAAGCATGTCATCCTCGTCGACCACAACGAGCGCAGCCAGGCCGTGGAGGGCATCGAGGAGGCGGAGATCCTCGAGATCGTCGACCATCACCGCATCGGATCTGTGGAGACCTCCGGCCCCGTCATGTTCCGCAACATGCCCGTTGGCTGCACCTGCACCATCCTGTTCGACATGTTCGACGAGCAGAACACCGAGATCCCAGCCAACATCGCCGGCCTCATGCTCTCCGCCATCCTCTCCGACACGCTCGCGTTCCGCTCCCCCACCTGCACGCAGAAGGACGTGCGCGCCGGCATCGCGCTCGCGGTGATGGCGGGCATCGATATCGACTCCTACGCCGACGAGATGTTCGAGGCCGGCGCCGACCTCACCGGCCGCTCCGCGGAGGACGTCTTCAACCAGGACTTCAAGGTGTTCAGCCGCGGCCCCGTGCGCTTCGGCGTGGGCCAGGGCTCCTACCTCACCGAGAAGAGCCGCCTGGCCGCGGAGGATCTCCTCGGCCCATACCTCGAGACGGCCGCCGAGAAGGAGAAGCTGCCGCTGCTCTTCTACCTGTTCACCGACATCAAGACCAAGACGTCCGACGTGCTCATCTTCGGCACCGACGGCGAGGAGATCGTCGAGCGCGCCTTCGGCGTCGATGCGGAGGCCGGAAAGGCGGTCCTGCCCGGCGTCGTGAGCCGCAAGAAGCAGGTCGTGCCGCCGCTCATGGCCACCATCCAGGGACTCATCAAAGAGCGCGAGGAGTAGCGCGTTGGAGCTCTTCTCCGCCCAGTTCCTGATCTTCCTCGCGGCAGCATGGTGCGTCTACATGGTGCTCGGGCGCGTGAAGCCCGGCATCCAGTGGACGGCGCTGCTCGCCGCGAGCCTCGTCTTCTACGCCATCGCGGGAGGCTGGCAGAGCCTCGTCTACGTGATCGGCGCGGCGACGGTCTCCTGGGCTGCCGCGGTGTGGCTCGAGAAGCTCGAG
>CAMZCV010000173.1 GCA_947305035.1 uncultured Coriobacteriales bacterium
AAAAGCATCATCGCGGCACATCCTCATGATGATAGTCAGACGATCATTTTCAGAAAACGCGTTTTGAGACTTCCGGGCGCGCTGTTAAGGGCCCCGCGTGCTGTTTCCTAGCCCTCGTTTGTCCCCATGAGCTCGACAACCGTGAAGTCGATCCCGCTTGCTTGGATGGCGTCGCGCGATCCGAACACGCAGATACCGTGGGTGGCCGTGACGTCGGCGAGCGGTTCGGCAAGGGCCCGGACGTCGTCGACGGTGGCCTCGATGATCTGCGCGCGCGTTTCGCTGAACCACTCGGGAGAGCGTCCGCGGAACCAGTTGCTGTCCTGCCTGCGTGCAAGCGCGCGCGGCTTAACGGGGGCGTCGTGGCTGGCGACGGAGGAGACGATATAGCCTTCGAGCTCGCTCTGGTTGGGATTCCACGCGGCGATCCAGCTGGATGCGGCCTCGTACCGTGCAATCGTGGCATCCACGCCAGGGTCGCGGAACGACCAGAACTGCATGCTGCCGTTGGGATTGTGACGGAAGCCGGTGCCGTATGCGCCACCCTTCACGCGTACCTCGTTCCAGAGGTAATCGAAGGAAAGCGCGCGGCTGGCGACGGTCCAAGCACCGCGGCTTCCGTTGTCACGCGGTGATGCGGGACCCGTCTCGCAGACGAACGCCACGTTGCTGGGCATGACGAAGGCCTCGAAGGCCAAGGTGGGGTCGGGAATCTCGAGCGGACTGCCAGGAACGTCTCCCGCGGGAAGGCCGAGCGTGCCCGCAAGCTCCTGGAACTGCGCGCGCATCTCCGGGGATCCGGCAAATGAGATGGTCGCGTTGCCTGCGCGGAAGATGCGGCTGCACAGATCGGAGAGCTTTGCGCAGAGCTCGTCCTTGCGCTCCTCCCAGTTCGCGAGCAGGTCCTTGAGGAAGAGATATGCCGAGACGCCGCTGATCTTATCGGTTGCGACCATGGCGCGTGAGACATAGGTGAGGGCACGCCCGAGCGCGGCGGAATGGCCGGAGTTGAGGTACGACTGCTCCTGGCCGATCCTCCGCTGCTGCAGGATGGCGCGGATGCGCTCCGTGTCGTCGAAGAGCGTGGAGCCCCACACCTCGCGCGGCAGCTCGGCCAGTTTGTCGAGCTTCTCGGAGAGCGCGCTCGCAGATACCACGAGCAGCGGGCGCACGGCGTCGGCGTCGCCGTCGTTGCCGTAGACCTCGGTGAAGAAGTTGAGCATGCCGAGGTTCTCCTCGATGAGGGTATCAAGCTCGGAGGCATTGTGCGCTTTCGTGTCGAGCTTGCCGAGCAGGCTGGAGAGCAGGCTCACGTAGGGCAGCTCGTCGAAGGCGATGCCGTTGAGGTCGAAGTAGTGGTAGACGTAGGCGATGCCGTGGGTGTCGATGTCGTGCACGAGATAGGGGAGGCCCGCCTGCTCGAATGCGATGGGCGTCTCAGCTGCCGCCTCGCCGATATCTGCAACGCCGAGGCGCGGGAGCTTTGCGATGTCCTCGGGTGCATCCTCACGCTCCTGCTCTGCGCGCAGGGCCGCGACCTCGTCGATCACATGCGCGAGATCATCGGGGCTCATACCTGCCTTGATGCGGGCAAGCTCCGCGACCTCCTCGGCGGAGTCTCCCTCGGCAACAGGCACGAGCTCGACAAGCGCCGAGTGGTTGTTCTCGGGGATCAGCTCGCGGAGCAGCTGCTCGAAGTAGCCGCTCTCGAGGCCTGTCTTCATGTTTGCAAGCTCCTGCTCGTAGTGGAGGTACGACACGGGGTCGTCATCGTCGTAGAGCCAGCTCGACAGGGCCGTTATCGCGTATGCGACGCCGTCTGCGATGCCCCACTCGCCCTCGCGCAGGGAGAACTCGGCCTGTGCCAGTGCGGCGCTGAGCTTGTCCGCGGGGACGCGCTCCAGCGCGAGCTCAGCGCAGGTCGTCTCCACGAGCTCGCGGAACTGCTCGGCAACGCCCTCCCTGGCGCCCTTGAGGACGAACAGCGCCATGGGCTGGAGCAGGCTGTCGATAAGGGAGACGGAGAAGTCCTCGCCGAGGCCGGCGTCGAGCACGCGGCGCTTGAGCGGTGCCTCGTTGGAGCCGCAGAGGGCGTCCATGAGGATATCGGTTGCGAGCATGCGCTCGCGCTGGGACGAGGTGCCGATGATGTAGGCCAGCGCCACGCTCGCGTTCTCGGGGGCTGTTGCCATCTCGATGCGGCGCAGCGGGGAGGAGACGGGCTTTTGGAGCTCCAGCGGGTTGGGGGCCTCTTCGGTGCGCTTCTCGACGGTGGCGAAGCGGCTGGCGATGAAGGCGAGCTCGCGGTCGATGTCGAGGTCGCCGTAGAGGATGGTGTAGCTGTTGGCGAGGTTGTAGTGGCGCGCGTGGTTGTCGAGGAACTGCTCATAGGTGAGCGTGGGGATGGCGCGCGGCGCGCCGCCCGACTCGTAGCGGTAGGCGGTGTTGGGATAGAGCTCTCGCCCAACCGCCTGGAACAGCACGTCGTCGGGGTCGGACATGGCGCCCTTCATCTCGTTGAGGACCACGCCGTTGTAGGTGAGCGGAGCATCGGGCGCTTCGAGCTCGAAATGCCAGCCTTCCTGCTCGAAGATGCGCGGACGCGTGTAGATGGAGGGGTGCAGGACGGCGTCGAGATAGACGTCCATGAGGTTCTCGAGGTCGGTGACGTTGGTGGATGCCACGGGGTAGACGGTCTTGTCGGGGAACGTCATGGCGTTGAGGAACGTCTGCATCGAGGTCTTGAGCAGCGTGACGAAGGGTTCCTTCACGGGGAAGCGCTCCGATCCGCAGAGCACCGAGTGCTCGAGGATGTGGAAGACGCCCGTATCGTCTGCAGGAGGCGTCTTGAATCCGATGGCGAACGCGCGGTTGGCGTCATCGCAGGCAAGCCAGAGCAGGCGTGCCCCGCTGGGTATATGCCGCATCTGGTACGCGTAGCCGGAGAGCTCGTGGAGCTGATGGATCGCTACGATCTCGAATTCGCCATGGATGCTCCCGACGGCGAGGTCGGGACGGGGCTCCGAGAAGGAGTTCGTTGCTTCTGACATAGGCACCTCCATTGATTGCGCACCTGTTTACTGTAGCAGATAGGGTCATGCAAACGTGCTATGCTCACGTTTGCTTGGCAGTCTTCGGACACATGGGAAGGAGGGTCGATGGAGGAGACCAAGCGCGTGCGCCGTGGCATCGCGATGGCCATCTTCGGAGCCATGCTCTGGGGCATCAACGGCACGGTTGCCGGCTTCCTCATGGACGCGTATGCCATCGACCCTCTGTGGCTCGCCTGCGTGCGCGAGCTGCTTGGCTGCTGGTTCTTCCTCGTGCCTGCCTGGATCGTCAATCGTGAAGCCCTGCGTGACGCGGTCACATCTCCGCGCAACCTCCTCTGGATCTACGGCGTGGGTCTTTCTGCCATCCTGTTCTCGCAGATCTCCTACCTGCAGGCGATCTTCTGGACCAACCCCGCCACGGCGACCATCATCCAGAGCCTGGGAATCCTGCTCGTGCTCGCCTACACCTGCATCTCCAAGCGGCGCGGTCCGCAGAGAAGGGAAACCCTGGGCATCCTCTGCGCGCTTGCGGGTACCTACCTGGTGGCCACAGGGGGCACACCCGGGCAGCTTGCACTTCCGGTCTCCGGAGCCGTGTGGGGTATCCTGCTCGCCGCCTCATCCGCCTGCCTCGCGATCCTTCCCCGGCGGGCGATGGAGCGCTTCGGTAATTTCGCGGTGAACGGCCTCGCCTTCCTGCTGTCGGGAATCACGCTCGCCCTCTTCGTGCGTCCGTGGGAGAGCATTCCCGCCCTTGATCTGAGGGGGATCCTGCTCCTCGCGTTCGTCGTCGTTCCCGGCACATTCGGAGCCTACGGCCTCTTCCTGCAGGGTGCCAAGGATGCTGGGGCCATGCGCGCCGCGCTGCTCAATACCGCCGAACCGGTCACGGCGACCATTG
>CAMZCV010000174.1 GCA_947305035.1 uncultured Coriobacteriales bacterium
AACTGCCCCGTCTATCCCACGGCAGACACGGACATCGGCTACTACCAGACGGGCGAGGGCCTTTCCTACCAGTCGATGCTGACGCGGAGCTCCGTGCTCGCCGAGCCCGACCAAACGGTTGGTGCCGTGAGCTGGCGGCAGGGCGATAACGTCATCGGCACCGTGCTCATCGGCACCGACGACGAGCTGGGCCACATACCCGCATTCAACATCTTCGCAATCCCGCTGTTCATGGAGGACTGACCATGGCGTGGCCGCTCATGCAAGAGCACGGCTTCCTTGGCGCTTCGATCGAGGATGACCGTGTGATGTCGTATTTCGCAGAGACTCCGCTCGATGAGGCGCTTGCAGGGGCATGCCTCTACGACCTCACGGGCAACCTCTACCGGTTCTTCTCGGGAGATGCGGTCCAGAGCTTCGCTGAGGCCCTGTGCGCCTCCAGGAAGCTCGACGCGGGTTCCTGCGCGTTCACGGCCGTTCTCACCGGCGACGGGGCGCTCCTGTCCGTCCCCCTGCTCGTGAGGGGAGGGGAGCACGAGTATATCGTCATCGATGCGGGAAGTCGCCGCGAGGCGCTCGGCGCGTGGATGGGGTTCATCAGCACCGTGGAACAGGGCGGAAGGGCTCCCTATGCGTCGGTCTCCATCGAGGACGCATCCTCGCTGCTCGTTCCGCTCCTTCTCTGCGGGAAGCGCGCGACGGAGCTCGTACGCGACTACACGGCAGACCAGGTCCTTCCCAAGCCGGGCATGGTGGCGAGCATCGCGTTCGATGGCGTCCCCTGCGTGCTCGCGCGCCTTGGCCGCCTTCCCGAAGACGCGTTCATCGTCTTCGCCCCGCCCGCATTCGCAACGAAGCTCTTCAGGAGCTTCCTGTCCTTCCAATACGTTCATCCTCAGGGCATGGGTTCGCTCGCCAAGCTGATGGGACAGCTCCCTTGGGCAGCCGCGCTGTCCAACGAGGATCGCATCGAGATTCCGCGCGACACGCTCCTCCGCTGGGGGATTATCAGGCCAGATGCCGATTTTATCGGCGCGCGCGGCCTGTCCGAGCAATCTTGAGCGGCCTGTTCGCCCTCATGATGGCCTAATCTACAAGATTGGAGGAAGAGGGGAGGAACACGATGACTTTTGATTTCGAGACGCTTCCCGCACGCCGCGGAACCGGCTCGTCAAAGTGGGATGCCATGCTCTCGGATGACCCCACGGTAGGGGAGGACATCGTCCCCTTGAGCGTCGCAGATATGGAATTCGTGACGCCCCAGCCCATCAAGGACGCCCTCCATCGTCTCATCGACTCCACGTCGCTCGGATACACCGATCCCACGGATGCGTTCTTCGACGCCGTCATCTCGTGGCAGCAGCGCCGTCACGGGTGGACGCCCAAGCGCGAATGGATCGTCACCTCGCCGGGAGTCGTCCCCGCGCTCTACACGGCTGTCCGCGGGCTCACCGAGCCGGGAGACGGCGTCATCATCCAGCCTCCCGTGTACTATCCGTTCACGATGGCGGTGGAGCGGACGGGCCGCACCGTGCTCCGCAACCCGCTCATCAAGACAGATGATGGGTATCGCATCGATTTCGAAGGGCTCGAGCGGCTCGCCAACAGCGGGTCAGCCAAGGCGATCATCCTCTGCAGCCCCCACAATCCCGTCGGCCGCGTATGGACCGAGGAGGAGCTCGGGCGCTTGCTCGCAATCTGCTCTGACGTAGGCCTCTACATCCTCTGCGACGAGATCCACAACGACCTCATCATGCCTGGATACACCCACCGCACGCTGCTCTCGCTCGCAACCGAGGAGCAGGCGGAGCGCATCCTCGTCTGCACCTCCTGCTCGAAGACGTTCAGCCTTGCCGGAACGCAGGGCTCGACCATCTTCATCCCCGGCGAGGAGATGCGCAGCCGCTATGAGGCGGCACATCAATCGCAGGGGCTCTTCCAGCTCAACGCGTTCGCCTATGCGGCGCTCACGGCCGCCTACAACGAATGCGAGGATTGGCTCGACGAGCTTATCGATGTCCTTGCGCGCAACTACAGCCTGCTGGTCGAGCGGCTCCATGGCCGTCTTGGCGGGCTGCGCGTCCTGAAGCTCGAGGGAACCTACCTTCCCTGGGTCGACTTCGGCGCGTGGGGGATGGATGCCGAGCTGCGTGAGCGGTTCCTGCACCATGAGGCACGCCTCTATCTCGACAGCGGCAAGATGTTCGGCGATGAAGGCGCAGATTACGAGCGTTTCAATATCGCATGCCCCACATGGGTGCTCGAAGCCGCACTTGACAGGCTCGAGGCGGCATACGGATCGCCTGCGTTCGAAGCAGCGCGAAACGGGGAGGTACAGTCATGAAATACGCGATCAACGCACGCCGCGCACCCGAGGCTGTGGGCCCGTATTCGCAGGGCACCACGGCGGGACGCCTCGTCTTCACCTCGGGCGTGATCCCCATCACCGAGGACAGCGAGGTCCTTATCGAGGGAGGGATCAGGGAGCAGACGGAGCGCGTCATCGATATCGTCGAGGCGATCCTGTCAGAAGTCGACTGCACCCTCGACGACATCGCGCAGACCACGCTCTACGTCGCAGACCTGGCCGACCTCGCTGTGATAAACGAGGTGTTCGAGGAGCGCTTCCCCATGCCCGCACCCGCGCGGAGCGTGGTGGGCGTTTCATCCCTTCCGCTCGGTTCGCTCATCGAGATGGACTGCATTGCCTGCCGTTAGGGGTAATATAGGAAAGACAGCTAGTTTGCAAGGAGTTGCCATGGATCAAATGAACAGCAAGACATCGAGCGGGCGCACCGAGATCTTCCGCATGCTCTCGGTCTATCCCACGCTCACTATCGTGAAGGGGCCCCATCTGGGCGATACGTTCGACCTCGACAGCTCGGTCATAACCCTGGGCCGCGATCCTTCCAACAGCGTGTTCCTCAACGATATGACCGTCTCGCGCCACCATGCGCGCATGGACCTCTCGCACATCGCGGAGGGCAAGGCCACCATCACCGACCTCTCATCGCTCAACGGAACTTGGGTCGACGGGGCCATCGTCTCGGAGACCAGCATCAAGGACGGCTCCACTATCCAGATCGGAACGTTCAGGATGGTGTTCCATACCAACCGCAAGCAGCGCCCCGTCCAAGTTGAGAGCTAGGCCGCCATGTCTGATTTCGAGTACCTCACCATAGGAAAGCTCGTCCAGAAGCTCCAGCCTACATACCCCGATCTCACTGTCTCCAAGGTGCGCTACCTCGAGGACGAGGGGCTCATCTCGCCCCTGCGCTCCACCGGCGGCTATCGCAAATATTCGCCCAAGGATGTCGCGCGCCTCGAGTCCATCCTCTACATGCAGAAGCATCGCTTCTATCCGCTCGCCGTCATCAAGGAGCAGCTCGAACGCCAGGAGCGCGAGCCGGCGAAGGGCGCCCAGGCCATCGACGCCGATGCCGTTCAGGACGTTCCCATGGTCGATTCCCCCGAGATGATCGAGAAGCTCCATCCCATCGACCGCATGCCCGAGATCTGCGGCACCTCCGTGAGCTTCGTGCGGTCGCTCGCCGAGGTGGGGCTCATCCAGTTCAAGAAGTCCCCCCAAGGTCGCGACCTTGTCGAGGGGCGCGATCTCCAGCTCATCCGCACGTGCGATGAGCTGCGCAAATTCGGCATCGGCCCCAAGAACCTCCGCCAGTACGTCATGGCCGCGAACCGCGAGTCGTTCATGTTCGAACAGGCGCTCGTTGTGTATACCGCAAAGGCTGGGGGAGTGGAGGTCGAGCGCACCGAGGAAGCGGTGAACCGCGCGGACGAGGCGTTCAACCGCATGCTCGCGCTCACCAACTCGCTCCGCTCCACACTCATCAAACGCAGCGTCCGCAATGCGCTCGCTACGGAATAGCACCGTCCTGAAGGCAGCAATCGAAAGGAAAGCGACGTGTCCGATTACGATTTCGCGAGCA
>CAMZCV010000175.1 GCA_947305035.1 uncultured Coriobacteriales bacterium
GGTCGCGCTCGTCTTCGGGGATCAGCGTGAGCCCGCAGGTCTGGGCCATCTCGACGATGGAGACGCGGCTGGAATCGAGCGCATCGCGGAGCACCGCCAAGGTGCCCTCTCCCCCATCTGCCATGGGAAACGCGCGGATCACGGCATCTGCGTCAACGGTGCGGATCTCGTCTGACATCGCTGCGATGACCTGCTGCGATGAAAGGCTTCCCTTGAACGAATCGGGTGCGAGCACATACGTTGCCATGATGCTCCTATTCGCTCCGCAGCGCCTCGACAGGGTCGGAGTTCGCCGCCCTCCGTGCGGGCATCAGGCCCGCGATCACCGTGAGCACAATCGAGAGGCCCACCAGGATGATGGCCGCGCGCGGCGGGAGCTGGGCGAGGTCGCGCACCCCGAACTGGTTGTACACGATAGCGTTCGCGGGGATGCAGATGAGGTAGGTGATGCCCACGCCCATGATGCCGGCGATAAGACCCTCGATCACGGTCTCGGCGTTGAACACGTTGGAGATGTCGCGCTTGGATGCGCCGATGGAGCGCAGGATGCCGATCTCCTTCTTGCGCTCGAGCACCGAGATGTAGGTGATGATGCCGATCATGATGGAGCTCACGATGAGCGAGATCGACACGAACGCGATGAGCATCGCGGAGATCATGTCGACGATACGCGTGACCGAGCTCATGAGCGCACCCACGAGATCGGTGTAGGTGATGACCTTATCCTCGTCCTTCTCGCGCATATCGTCGTTGTAGGCATCGAGGATGTCCACAACCCGCCCCTTGCTCTCGAAATCGATCGGATAGATGTCGATCTCGGAGGGCTTCTCGCGCGTGCCGTAGCCGAGCTTGGCGAGGTTCGATTCGTAGCTCGCCTGCTCCGGCGTCATGAGGGAGGTCATGAGGTCGGTGAGCTGCTGCTCATCCATATTGAACTGGAAGGCGCGCGCGAAGGCTTCCTCGTCGATATGCAGCGCGTTGGCCATGCCGCTGGCAAGCTGGCCCATAGCGCCCTCGAGCGCCGAGACGATCTGCTCCTGGATAGCCGTGGTCATCTGGGTCATGAGCTGTGTGAGCGCCACCTGCATGTACGACTGGATGGCCGTCGAGATCTGCTGCCCGATTGCGGCTGCGATGGCTTCGACGTATTTGGTGAGCAAGCGGGAGATGACCTCCTGGGAGAGGCCGGCGATGTTGGTGGGGCCCACATAGGTGCCCTCTGCGGGCTGCTCGGGCTCTGAAGGCTGCTCAGGTTGCGCGGGCTGCTCGGGCGCTGCGGGATCTGACGGCTGCTCCGGAGCAGCGGGCTCAGAAGGCTGATCGGGCGCTGCTGGCTCGCCCCCCTCCTGCTCGACCATTTGTCCGATACCCAGCTTGAGCGAGATCGCCTGCACGAGCTGCCGCTCCAGATCCTCTGCATCGATGAGGTTGGCCGTTGCGCTGGCGATGGTCGTCCGCACCTCATCGGTTGCGATGTAATCGGAGATGGTTGCCCCGGGATGCTGCATCTGGTAAACGGCGAACCCCGTGAAGATCTCCTGCATCGCCTGGTTGAACTTCTCCTCGCCGCCCTCGACGAAATGGATCTCTACAGAGGCGAGAATCTCCGCGATGTCGTCGCCCGTGAGCTCCGGGAACACCTCGGCAAGGTCTTCTGCAGAGAGCTCGGGCAGCTGGCTCGTGTCGATGGAAAGCGACGAGAGGTCCATCTCGGGCATGGAGAAGCCCGACATATCGATGCCCGAGAGATCGAGCCCCGAGAGGTCGAGCGTGAGCGCGCTGGTGTCGAACGTGAACGCCTGGCTAATCGTGTCGCCGTCGATGGAGATGAGCGTGGACATGTCGAACGTCGTGCCGGAATCCTCGGCGAGCTCGTCGAACGTCTTGCCCGTGAACACGTCCACGTCGCGGTTGGCGAGCTGCTGCTGGACGAGCTCGCTTTCCGCCGCGTAGTCCATCACATGGAGCACGAGCTCGGGCATGTAGTAGATGCCGGTGCTGAGCGTCGTGGCATCCTCGTCCTCCTTGGGACGAACGACGCCCACGATATGCAGCTCTTCGCTTTCCGAGATGAGCCGCTGCATGAATTCGGTGTTGTCGACCCTGCTCGCCCACACGCCGTAGTCGGGCTCGTACTCGTACATGTCGCAGGCATGCACGAGCACGAACGTGGGCTCCATGAGCTGCTCGAAGGTGTAGGACTTGCCCGAGGTGTCGGAGACGACGACCTCCTCGCCGCTCTTCAGGCTCTGGAGCATGGCCTCGAGCTCCGCATGATTGCGCAGGCCCATGCTGTACTCCACGATATCGGAGAGGTAGTTGCCATAGCCAAGCACGAGCACGAGTTCATGGGCCTCCTCAGGCCACCGTCCCGCGAGCACGTCGTACTGGTCGACGAAGATGTCGTAGCTGCCCGGGAGCTGGCGGAACACGCTGGATGTGGACATGCTCGACGAGATGAACGAGCTCATGTTGCTGGGTCCGCCGAGCGAGGTGAGCGTGGCATCGGGGTTGACCTGCAGGATGCCGTTGGAAGTATCGGCGAGGAAGATCTGCGGGGTTGCATCGTAGATGTAGTCGATATGACGCACGTAGGAGTTGATACCTCCCCCGTTGGCGTCGAGGAATTCCTTCAGCGAGGCGAGGTCGTTGCGTGATGCGCCGGCGTACATGCGCGACAGCGTGCCGTACGACCTCGCCGTGCTCTCACGGTCGGGCTCTTCCTCCTCGGCGACCTGCTGCGCCTCCTCTTCGGCTGCCGCATCGTCCCGATCGTCATCTCCCGAGCCGCCCGTCATCATCGCGGCGAGGTCGAAACCCGAGCTCTGGATGGTGAGCGGGTACAGGGAGAGCGTGTCGCGCTCGACATTGGCGATGTATTCGTTCACGCCGTTCGCGAGGGCGAGGATGGCGGCGATGCCGATGATGCCGATCGACCCGGCGAAGGCCGTCATGATGGTGCGGCCCTTCTTGGTCATGAGGTTGTTGAACGAGAGCGAGAGCGCGGTGAGAAAGCTCATCCGGGTGCGGCGGGCGGCCTTCGCCTCGCGCTGCTCGAGCTCCTCGGGCACCACGGGGTCGGAATCGCCCATGATGTGCCCATCGGCAAGCTCCACGATGCGGGTCGCATACTGGTGTGCGAGTTCCGGGTTGTGCGTGACCATGATGACCAGACGGTCGTTGGCCACCTCCTTGAGGAGGTCCATCACCGCGACGGAGGTCTTGGAGTCGAGCGCACCGGTAGGCTCGTCGGCCAGAAGGATTTCAGGGTCGTTGATGAGGGCGCGTGCAATCGCCACACGCTGCATCTGCCCGCCCGAGAGCTGGGAGGGCTTCTTGTCGATATGCTGGCCCAAGCCAACCCGCTCGAGCGCTGCCTTGGCGCGCTCGCGGCGCTCCCCTATCGAGACGCCCGAGAGCGTGAGGGCGAGCTCCACGTTGGCGAGCACGGTCTGATGCGGGATGAGGTTGTAGCTCTGGAAGACGAATCCGATGCGGTTGTTGCGGTAGGTATCCCAGTCGCGGTCCTTGTACTTGCGTGTGGAGATGCCGTCGATCACAAGGTCGCCGGAGTCGAAGTGGTCGAGTCCGCCCACCACGTTGAGCAGGGTGGTCTTGCCCGATCCGGAGGGGCCGAGGATGGCAACGAACTCGTTATCGCGGAAGGTAAGCGACACACCGTCGAGCGCCGTCTGGGTGAACGAGTTGGTCGTATAGGTCTTCGAGATGTTCTTGAGCTCGAGCATGCCACCTCCCTCCATCCTCCAACAGAGAAAAGTCTACCCAAATGCTGCAGGATACGACCGAAAACCAACGATTTGCGCCGAAAAGCCCACAAGGAAGGGCAGGTGGCATAAGGTATGGGCAGGACGGATGATTA
>CAMZCV010000176.1 GCA_947305035.1 uncultured Coriobacteriales bacterium
CATATCTCCGCACACGATGGCGTCGAACAGCGAAGTCATGGAGAGCCGGTTGAGCGCCGTGAGCACGGCGTACGTGGGCGTGCTCGACACCAGGGCGCACAGGATTCCGCGGCTGCGAAGGCACTTGATGAACTCGATAGCGCCCTCGAAAGGCTTGCATTCGGGCTCGAGGTAGGGGCGTTCCCGTCCGTAGGTGTCGCTCTTGAGCATCTCAAGCGGGTCGAGTTGAATGCCGCTGCGGTTGAACACCATGCTGATGGCGTCGAGGAGCGTATTCAGGTCAGCCCCGGAGATATAGTCGAGCTCGTGGTCTTCTATGATGCCGCCGTTAGCGCGAATTAAATGTTCGAGGTGGGCATTCTTTATGGGCTCGGAGTCGATGACCGTGCCATCCATGTCGAAGAGAACCGCTTGTATGTGCTTCGGTCGACCCACAGCATGCCTCCAAAAACAGGAAAGAGCATCTTTGCGCGAGCCGCATGAAAAATGCGACTCATTGGTCGCACTGAATCCGCCTATTCCCCTGGCCACGTGCGCCGACGCAGGTCTTCCCTCTTGGGATAACGGCAAAGCCGTCAAACGGCGGGTGAATTTCGTTTTAATCATACGTCACAAGTCCAGTCGCAAGGACCACGACTGCACGGTTTCATAAACAGCCCAGACGATTGACGGGATTATGAACGGAAAACGGCCCGGGACCGAAATCCCGGGCCGTCACTCCCCTGTTGGGACGGAGTGGTTGATAGCTTACGCCTGGCCGGTGGCGCCGCAGAGATCGAACATGTGGGCGGCGACTTCCTTGTAGCCGTTGTGGATGTAGTTGAAGAAACCGTAAGCGCCGAAGCCGGTGCAGTCGTTGGTCTCAACACCCTTGACGCAGCCCTGCATGAGCTCGTTGGCGATGTTGAGCTTGTTGGCGCCCATGCGGCACATCCTGTAGAGGTTGTCCTCGCCGGTGCCGGAGCCGCCGTGGATCACGAGCGGGGCGGGAACGATCTTGTGGAGCTCCTCGAGCAGCTCGAAGTTGATCTTCGGGGTGCCCTTGTAAACGCCATGGGAGGTGCCGACGGAGACGGCCAGCGTGTCGGCGCCGGACTCCTGGAGGAAGCTCACGGCCTCGTCGGGACGGGTGAAGACGGTGTCGCCTTCCTGATCGTACTTGTCACCGGTGCCGACATGGCCGAGCTCGGCCTCGACGCCGACGCCCACGGCATGGGCAACCTTGACGACGGCTGCAACCTCGTCGCGGTTCTGCTCATACGGCAGGGAGGACTTGTCGAGCATGACGTCGGAGAAGCCGGCGCGGATGGCGAGCATGCAGGTCTCGAAGTTGGGGCCGTGGTCGAGGATGATCGACACGGGGACGGTGGCCCTGCGGGCGAGGTTGGTGGCCATGTAGCCGTAGTCGAGCATGTCCTGCGGGTTCTTGCTGGTGTGCATGTAGAGCATGATGAGAGGAGCGTTCTTCTCTTCGGCGGTCTCGATGGCAGCCTTGACGGTGATCTCGTTGGCGGCGGAGAGAGCGGGGATGCAGTACATGTTCTCGCGGGCCTTGGCCATGGTCTCGACCATAGAAACAAGCATAGTGGTGTCCTTTCTGTCTATCGGGCGCCCCCATGGGCGCCCGAGCTGATACCCAAAGGGAGACTACATCTTGATGATGCAGCGGAAGGTGTCGGGACGGATGGCCGTCTCGAAGGCCTTCTGCGCGTCGTCGATGTCGAAGACGCCGGAGACGAGCTTCTCGGGGTCGATGATGCCCTTGGAGAGCGCGTCGCAGGAGCGGCGGAAGCTACGCAGCGACGGGGAGACGGCGCCGGTGATGACGGCCTCGGAGTTGTGCAGCCAGTTCGGGGAGACCTCGATGGGCTTGTCGGGATGCTGGCTGGAGTACATGACCACGCGGCCGAGCTTGGCGACCATACCGATGGCCTGCTGGGCAACAGCCGCCACAGCAGTGGTGTTGAAGACCACGGCGGCGCCGTTGCCGTCGGTGAGCTCCTTGACCTTCTCGACGGCGTCGCACTCGAGCGGGTTGATGCAGACGTCTGCGCCGAGCTTGACAGCGATCTCGCGGCGTGCCTCGTCGGGCTCGCTCATGATGACGCGGGCACCGCGCAGTTTGGAGCACATGACGTGCAGCTGGCCCATGATGCCGCCGCCGATGACCACCACGTCGTCGCCGATCTCGATCTGGCCCTTCTCGATGGAGTTGAGGACGCAGGCGAGCGGCTCGGCGAAGCAGGCCTTCTCAAGCGGCAGCTCGTCGTTCATGAAGTAGAGCATGTTGGGCTCGATGAGCATGTACTGCTCGAGGCCGCCGATGCCGGGATAAGCCATCCAGCTCTTGTCGTGCTCGTTGCCGTTGACGCAGAGGTTGCCCTCGTCATGGCGGCAGCCGTAGCAGTGGCCGCAGCTGTAGAACGTACGGGCGGCGATGCGCTTGCCGATAGGATAGTTCTCGGGCTTGAGTCCCTCGCCGATTGCGTCAATGTAGCCGGCAACCTCGTGTCCGCCGATGAAGGGCTTCGGTACGGGGACGACGCCCGTGAACATGCGCTGCTCGAACGTGCAGAGGGCGCAGCCCTCGACGCGCATGCGAATCTGGCCCTTGCCGGGCTCGGGCTTGGCAACCTCGATGACAGACGCCTCGTGGTCGCCGGTGATTGCAACAATCTTCATTGTCTCGGCCATGATTACCTCTTTCCTCTCAGCCGAACAGTACTACCGATACTTAAACGCCTCTCCCCTACTCGACACCGTAATACAGGTCGCGGTAGAGCTTCTCGAGGTCCTCGCGCGTGGCCTTGTAGCCATGGCTGTCGAGAGACGGGTTGGCGAGCGTTTCCTCGATCCAGCGGGGAACGCGGGACATGTAATCGGCTTCGTCGAGGCCGGCGTCCTTGTAGCACAGGGGCACGTTCATGTCGCGCATCATCTGGCGGATCTTCTCGATAAGGGCATCGACGGCCTCGTCGTCGGTGCCGAAGCAGCCCACCTGGTGCGCGAGGCGCACATACTCGGGCTGGGGTTTGGAAAGCTCCATGACATAGGGCATGGCGATAGCCTGGCAGAGGCCATGGGGCACGCGCATCTCGCCGCCCGGCTGGTCGACCGAGTGAGCGAGACCGCAGTTGGAGTTGTCGATTGCCTGGCCGGCGAGGGTGGCTGCGATAGCCATGCGCTGGCGGGCGCCCTGGTCGCCGTTGTAGGAATCGACAAGGTTCTCGATGGTGGCCGTTGCGGCAGCGATGGCAACGGTGCGGGTGAGCTCGTTGGCCCAGTTGATGGTGGAGGCGCCGATGGCGTGGCTGAGCGCGTCCATGCCCGAGAATGCGATGACGCTCCTGGGCAGGCTCTTCAACAGGTCATAATCAAGCACCGCATAGGTGGGACGCACCTGCGGCGCAAGGATCATCGCGTAATTCTCCGCGCTCTTGTCGGCCATAGCGCAGCACGTGGTCTCGGAGCCGGTGCCCGAGGTGGTAGCCACGGCGATCATCTTGCATTTGCCGGGGAAAGGATCGACGGCAAAGAGCTGGCAGGCCTGCTCCCAGGTGTAATGAGGGAGCTCGTAGAAGAGCCAGAGGACCTTTGCGGAGTCCAAGGTGGCGCCACCACCGATGGCGACGATCCACGTGGGCTGGAACTCCTGGGTCTTTTTGATGGGCTCGACGAACACGTCGCGGGTAGGTTCGCCGGCGATATCGGCGAGATACTCCACAGCGGCGGCGTCTTTGAGCAGCTCGGCAATGCGGGGCTCAAGGTCGAGCGCCTTCATGATGCCTCTGTCGACGACCAGTCCCACGCGCTCGCCCTTGAGCTCGGCGAGGAGCTTCTCGACTCTACGATCGACAAGGAGCAGCGCATTTCCC
>CAMZCV010000177.1 GCA_947305035.1 uncultured Coriobacteriales bacterium
CTCTACAAGATCCCCAACGCCATCTCGCGCCAGTACAACTACGAGAAGATCCTCGCCATGTACAACGACACCCTGCAGGGCAAGGTGTCCTACCTGGGCATCATCATGGGGGGAACCCCGCAGGCGGTGGAGGATCGCCGCCGCGGCCTCTACTCGTACGAGGCCCTGCGCAGCCGCCTTACGCAGGGGCGCTTCGGGCGAGAGGGCCTGCTCGACCTCATGGCGCCGGTCATCCGCCTCACGCCGCTCACGCCTGAGGAGCTGCTCGTTCTGGTGGAGAAGCTCGCCGACATCCACGCCGGCCTCTATGGCTATGCGCGCACGCTTTCCTAGGACGACCTCGCGTCCTTCCTCGAGATCGAGCTGTCGCGCGTGGGGGCCGACACGCTGGTCACCCCGCGCGAGGTCATCCGCGACTTCATCGAGATGCTCGACATCATGCTGCAGACGCCCGGCCTCACGGTGGCGGGGCTTCTGGGTTCCGGCTCGTTCACGCATGCGGTAGCCGGGGCCGATGCCCAAGACGCCTCCGACGACGACGCGGCCTACGCCGAGTTCACCATCTAGGATAACCCCCACTAAGGGATACTCCCCCATTGGGGGATACTCCCCTGTTGGGGGTGGGAAGGCAGATTACTGTGGCAGGGGTATTCGATCGCTTTGCACCCTTCGTGCAGGACTTCGTGTACGAGCACGAGTGGGAGTCGCTGCGCGCCATCCAGGTTGCCGCGGCCGACGCGATTTTCAACACCGATGAGAACGTGCTGCTCACGTCGTCCACCGCGTCGGGAAAAACCGAGGCCGCGTTCTTCCCCATCCTCACCGAGCTCTGGGAGGATCCTCCCGCATCGGTGGGCTGCCTCTACGTTGGCCCGCTGAAGGCCCTCATCAACGACCAGTTCATCCGCCTCACCGACCTCTGCGAGGAGGGCGGCATCAACGTCTGGCACTGGCACGGCGACGTGTCGCAATCGCACAAAGCGCGCCTCATGAAGAAGCCCTCGGGCATCCTGCAGATCACGCCCGAGTCGCTCGAGGCCATGCTCCTTCATCGCCATGCCGCCATCCCCAAACTCTTCGGCGACCTGCGCTTCGTCGTCATCGACGAGGTCCACGCCCTCATGCGCGGCGACCGCGGCGCCCAAACGCTCTGCCTCATCGAGCGCCTCTCGCGCATGGCGGGCATCCAGCCCCGTCGCGTGGGCCTCTCCGCCACCATCGGCGACCCGGAGGCGGCTGCGCGGCTGCTCTCCCAGGGCTCCGGTCGCAGCTGCGTCGTTCCCCGCGTGGAGGAGCACGGCCAAACCTGGCGCATCTCGATGGAGCACTTCTACACGTACGGCCCGCAGGCCACCGAGCAGCAGGTCGCCCACAAGCAGGCAGACGGCTCCATCGAGGTGGAGGCCTTTGTGGATGCGGTCGAGCCCGAGGACGTGCCGCGCCTTCCGGGGGAGGGGGGCGCCTCGTCCACCGAGCTCGCGCTTGGCGAGCCAACCGACGCAGCCCCCTCCAACGCAGATCCGGGCATCGGCTACATCTACGAGCACACGCGCGGCCGCAAGTGCCTCGTGTTCTCCAACTCGCGTGAGGAGTGCGAGGCGGTCACATCAACGCTGCGCAGCTACTGCGAGCATAACTGCGAGCCCGACCGCTTCCTCATCCACCACGGCAACCTCTCGTCGAGCTTCCGCGAGACGGCAGAGGACCTCATGCGCGACGAGGAGGTCGCCCTCACCACCTGCACCACCGCCACGCTCGAGTTGGGCATCGACATCGGCCGCCTCGAGCGCGCGTTCCAGATCGACGCGCCGTTCACCGTATCGAGCTTCCTGCAGCGCATGGGACGCACGGGCAGGCGCGGGCAGCCGCCCGAGATGTGGTTCGTCATGCGCGAGGACCCGCCCGAGCCGCGCGCCATGATGCCCGAGACCATCCCGTGGAAGCTGCTGCAGGGTATCGCCCTCGTGCAGCTCTACCTCGAGGAACGCTGGGTGGAGCCTCCCGAGCAGCGTCGTCTGCGCTACAGCCTGCTCTACCATCAGACCATGGCTACGCTCGCATCCGAGGGCGAGCTCACGCCCGCGCGGCTCGCATCGCGCGTGCTCACGCTCTCGCCCTTCTCGCGCGTCGACGCCGAGGATTTCAAGGTGCTCCTGCGGCATCTGCTCGAGACCGATCACATCGAGCGAACCGAGACGGGCGGCCTCATCGTGGGACTTGCGGGCGAGCGCGTCACCAACAACTTCCGCTTCTACGGCGTGTTCGTGGAGAGTGAGGAGTACACGGTGCGTTCCGAGAGCCAGGAGCTCGGCACCGTGGTGAGCCCTCCTCCGGTGGGTGAGAAGCTCGCCATCGCTGGTGCGGTGTGGATCGTCGAGGAGATCGACCACAAGCGCCGGCTCGTCTACGTCACGCAGGTCAAGGGCAAGGTGCCGGCGTACTTCGGCGAATGCCCGGGTGACATCAACACGCGCATCCTCGAGCGCATGCGCGAGGTTCTCGCCGAGCAGCGCAGCTATCCCTACCTGCGCGACAATGCGGCGGCACGGCTCCTCCACGCACGGTTCGTGGCACGTGAGGCGGGCGTGCTCGATGCCCCGCTCATCAATCTCGGCGGAGAGACCTGGGCGCTCTTCCCGTGGCTCGGCACATACGCCTTCATCGCGCTCGAGCGTGTGATGAAGCTGCGCCTGCCCTCTGAGCTGGGCATCAAGGGCATGGACGTGTGCCGTCCGTTCTATATCCAGTTCCGCATGAAGGCATCGGGGGAGGAGTTCCTCGCGGCGCTCGCAGATGCCGTTGCGCAGGAGTTCGACCCCATCGAGCTGGTCTATCCCGGCGAGGTGCCCGTGTTCGACAAGTACGACGAGTACCTGCCCGAAGATCTTGTGCGCAAGGGCTTCGCCGAGGGCGTGCTCGATCTCGACGGCCTGCGCGACCGCGTCCTCTCGTGGATGACCCCCACTAGGGGATACTCCCCCATTGGGGGATACTCCCTTTTTGGGGATTAGCATAGTATGGAGGAGGACGATATGCCGCACGTTGCCAGGGCGCGGGGCGAGTCTGGATACTACCACGTCGTGCCCAAGGGAATCGCCGACCAGCTGATCTTCGAGAACGATCTCGACAGGAGCATGTATCTCGAGCTGCTCCGCAAAGCGAAGGCCGAGACGGGCGTCAAGATCCATGCGTACTGCTTGATGAGCAACCATGTTCATCTTGTGGTTGAGGATCAAGACGGTAAGCTCTCCGAGTTCATGAAGTTCGTCACCGAGCGCTACGCCATGTACTACGCCCAGCAGATCGGGCGTACAGGCGGCATCTTCCGCAAGCCGTTCTGGAGCGAGCCCATCGAGTCGGACGAGTACCTCCTATGCGCCGTGCGCTACGTGCATGCCAACCCTGCTGCCGCTGGCATCTGCCCCGCATCGCAGTACGAGTGGAGCAGCGCCAAGGATTATCTCGGCAGGTCAACCGAGATAACCGATACGGAAATGGTTCTTGGCATGCTCGACGGGCGCGAGGGCTTCATCGAGTTCAGCAAGGCGACCAATGCCACTGCTACGGCTTTTCCTGGCAGCAGGCTCTCAGGCCACCTCTCCGATGATGAGGCGCTTGCAATAGCGAAGGCTGTTCTCGGCGAGAAGGGCGCCAATCTTGCGGCGTGCGATAAGGCCGCCCGCGCTGCGGGAATCACGTTGCTTGCCGAGAGGGGTTTCTCAACGCTTCAAATCTGCCGTATCACCGGGGTGAGCAGAGATATCTGCAGGGCAGCACTGAGTCGAAACCCCCAATAGGGGAGTATCCCCCATTGGGGGAATGGAAAAACGCCCCGGTTTGAAAGCCCGGGGCGTTCGTGTGCCTGTCGTC
>CAMZCV010000178.1 GCA_947305035.1 uncultured Coriobacteriales bacterium
GAGGAGTTTGACACCGACCTTGCCGTCTACTTCTTCCGCTTCTTCGCCATCGAGATCGTGCTCTACGCCCTGTCCACGATCTTCTCCGGCGTGGTGAACGCAGAGCGCGACTACCTGTGGTCGTCCATCGCGCCCATCTTCAACAACGTGGTCACCATCACGTCGTTCGTCCTGTACGCCGTGCTTGCCGATACAAACCCCGGGCTCGGCCTGGTCATCTTGGGCATCGGAAACCCCTTGGGCGTGTTCGTGCAGGCTGCGCTGCAAATTCCCTCGATGCATGCCCATGGCGTGCGCCTGCGCTTCCGCATCGACCTCCATGACCCCGCGCTCAAGGACACGCTCAAGATCGGCGTGCCGTCCATCGTGATCCTCGTCACCTCGTTCGTCACCTCGTCCATCCAGATGAACGCGGCGCTCTCGTTCACCGCCATCGGCGCGTCGGTTGCCGACTATGCCCACCCCTGGTACACGCTGCCCTACGCCGTGCTCTGCGTGCCCATCATGACCACGCTCTTCACCGAGCTCTCCGACGAGTTCTCCCAGGGAAAGGTCGATGCGTTCTGCTCCACCGTCACCACGGGAGCGGCGCAGATCTTCTTCTTCCTCATTCCCTTCGCGCTCTATCTCATGGTGTTCTCCACGCCGCTCATCTCCATCTTCGGCACGCGCTTCTCCGAGGAGGCCATCGTGCTCGCCGCCGTGTACCTTGCGGCCCGCGCGCCGTCGCTCCCCGTGTACGGCGTGGGCATGTACCTGCAGAAGGTCTTCTCCTCCACGCGCAAGATGGGGCTGTACGCCCTTGCCAACGTGCTGGGCTCGGTCCTCCAGATCGCGCTCCTGCTCTTCCTGGCTCCCCACATCGGGCTCTGGTTCGTGCCCTTCACCTCGGCAATCTTCTTCGCGTTCTTCGACATGTTCATGTTCGCGAGCCTCAAGCGCGACTATCCCCAGATCGCCCTGCGCCCGCTCTTTGCGGGCATCCTGCGCTCCTGCGCGGTGGGCCTTGCGGGCGCTGCCGTGGGCTGGGCCATCCTCCATTTCGCCACGCCCTTCTTCATCGGCAGCTTCTCGCTGGTCATCGGCTCCGTGCTGCTCTGCGTGGTCGCGGGCATCCCGTCCGTGGCGGTGACCTACGGGCTCGCCCTCGCGCTCAAACTTCCCGAGTCGGGCGTCATCCGCCTGCTCATGTCCCGCTTCATCAAGCGCGGGTGATCCCGCGCCGCACCGTATCCCCGGAGGTGTCACATCATGGCTTCACGGCCAGAGCATATCGAGAAGGATAGGATCGCCGAGCTCATCCAGCCGGTCATCCTCGGCGCCGACTACAGCGCCTACGCCTATGTGCGCGGGTTCTGGGAGGCCTATCACGTGAAGCCCATCATCCTGGGATGCTATGCGGTGAAGGCCATCTCCAAGACCAGGTTCGCGTCCTACCGCGTCGTCGAGGGCCTCGATAACCCCGACACGCTGCTCTCCGAGCTCTCCAAGCTTGGCGAGGAGCTCTGCGCCGCGGGGCGCGTGCCCTTCCTCGCCACCTGCGGCGACTTCTACGCGCGCATCATCTCCCAGAACAAGGCGCTTATCGAGCAGTGGTTCTACACGCCCGTCGTGGATTTCCCCACGCTCGACTTCATCACCGACAAGGAGAACTTCTACAAGGTGTGCGAGGAGATCGGCGTCGCATACCCCAAGACGCGCTTCCTCGACTGCTCGGTCGCGGATGCCGACGCAGACGATTCCGGCTTCACCTATCCCTTGGTGGCGAAGCCCTCCAACTCCGCGGCCTACCACTACGTGGACTTCCCCGACCAGCACAAGGTGTTCTACGTGCAGGAGCACGCTGAGCTCGCGCGCATCTACCGCGAGCTGCAGAACTCCAGCTATAACGAGAGCCTCATCGTGCAGGAGTACGTGCCGGGAGGGGACGACCAGCTCTTCGCCCTCTATTTCTACGCCGATGCCAACTCCGACCTCGTGTTCTGCATCTGCGGCCACGTGGGCCTCGAGGACCATCATCCCGGCGCCATCGGCAACGCCGTGGTCATCGCGCCGGAAAGCAACCCCCAGATGGTGGAGGCTGCGGCACGCTTCATCAAGCGCACCGGCTACCACGGCATGGGCTGCTTCGATGTCAAGATCGACCCGCGCGACGGCAGCTACCGCTTCCTCGAGATGAACACGCGCCCGGGCAGGAGCTCCTGGATCGTGCTGCTCTCCGGCATCAACTTCGTGCGCATGCAGGTCGAGGAGACGGTTCTGGGCATCTCGCCGGAGCCGGTCGTGCCGGGCGAGGACTGGGTGTACGTGGGCGTTCCCAAGCGCGTCATCGCCAAGTTCATGGAGGGGAGCCCGTTCAAGCAGCGCGTGCTCGCCGCCTTCGACAAGCATGAGGCCCATTTCGCGCTCAGATGGGACGACGATTGCCTCGCCCAGCGCTTCTGGTCGTCCGTCAACTACTGGCATCAGGTTTCGAAGTTCGACAAGTACTGCCCGCTTCCCGAGAAGGCGTAGGCGGCATCCATGGACACGCCCGCGAAAACCGGATCCGAACGTCTGGCCGAGCTCGCGGCGGAGGTGGCGCGGGTTCCCCAGGAGCCGGGCTGCTACCTGTGGAAGGATGCTTCAGGCACCGTCATCTACGTGGGCAAGGCCAAGAACCTGCGCGCCCGCATGCGCCAATACGTCACCCTTTCCGACGAGCGTGCCAAGATCCCCCTCATGATGGACGCGGTGCGCTCCTTCGATTACGTGGTGGTGGGCAGCGAGCACGAGGCGCTCCTGCTCGAGCGCAACCTCATCGCCCAGTACCATCCGTACTACAACGTCGATCTCAAGGACGACAAGAGCTACCCCTTCATCGCGGTCACCGAGAGCGATGTCTTCCCCGCGATCAAGTACACGCGCGAGCACCATCGCAAGGGCACCCGCTATTTCGGCCCCTACACCGATGCACGTGCGGCGAAGGAGACCATCGAGACGCTGCGCAAGGTCGTCCCCGTGTGCACGGCATCCTGCGTCGAGTGGAAGCGCGCATGCAGGTTCCTCGAGAAGCACCCCGACGATGTGCCCATCGCCAACCTCGCGCTCGCGCAGTCGGGGCGTCCCTGCTTCGACTACCACGTGGGCAAGGGCCCCGGCGTGTGCGTGGGCGCTATCGGGACGGTGGAGTACGCGCGCCATATCGCGCAGGTGGAGCGGTTCCTGCGCGGCGAGCGGTCGGCCATCATGGACGAGATCGAGGATCAGATGCGCGAGGCTGCCGCCGACCTCGACTTCGAGCGCGCGGGGCGCCTCAAGGCGCGCCTCTCCGCCATCAAGGCGCTCGAGGATCGCCAGGAGGTCGAGTTCTCCTCTGCCGTCAGCATCGACCTCGTGGGGTTCTATCGCGAGGAGACCATCTCGTGCGCCTGCGTGTTCGTGGTGCGCGAGGGCATCACCGTGCGCTCGGTGGAGTTCATCCTCGATAAGGGCCTCGACGTAGGGGAGGAGGAGCTCGTCGAGGGCTTCGTCAAACGCTACTACGACGAGACCGAGGATATCCCCGCCGAGGTCGATATCGCCGTCGAGCTCTCCGATGCGGGCGTCATCGAGGAGTGGCTCAGCGAGCGGCGCGGGCGTGCGGTGCATATCCACGTGCCCCTGCGCGGAACCAAACGGCACCTGATCGACAGGGCTGCGCTCAATGCGCGCCACGCGCTCATGCGCTACATGGTGCGCACGGGATACGCGGACGACCGCACCAACCAGGCGCTGCTCGAGCTCGAGAGCGCGCTTGCCCTCGACGCGCCGCCGATGCGCATCGAGTGCTTCGACATCTCCACGCTGCACGGCCGCTTCACGGTGGCGAGCATGGTGGTGT
>CAMZCV010000179.1 GCA_947305035.1 uncultured Coriobacteriales bacterium
AGTTCGCCTCCGACGGCCCGCGCCTCTACCTCACCATGCTGATAGTCAACGGCGGCGTCTCGGTCGTCTACACGCTTCTCGCCTACCTCATCATCGGCGTATCCAACTTCGCGGGCGTCATCAGTGCCATCGGCCTCGTCGCTGCGATGTTCGTCCTCAACAGGACCTACTTCGACAAGCGCCAGCACCTGTTCACCATGTAGGCGCACGGTCTTCACCTGCAAGCGGGACGTCCTTCTGCGAGGGCGTCCCGCTTCTCATAGAGGAGGGATCCATGGCTCAGGACTCAACCTCATCAGCCCCGCTTTCCACCGCCGTCGATACCAGCGGAGATGGCTGGGAGCAGCACTCGTGGAAGCCGCTCGCGCTTGCGGGGGGCCTTATCGGAGGGGTATCCGCAACCATCGCGGGCGGTCTTCTCGCCAAGCGCCACCGCGCGGGTGCCGTTGCGGCAGCTGCCTGCGGGCTCTCCCTCGCGGGCACTGCGGTGGGCATCGCCTACGCCATCATCGCCTCGTTCCTCACCGCGACGCATGAGCTGGCGCTCACGGAGAGCGAGCGGATCTTCCTCGTCGAGCATCCCGATGCGCCCGAGGCCGAGCTGTACCGCCGCACCGAGCGCATCGGACGCATGATCTGCGGCACCCCGCCCGACTCGTGGGAGGGCTACTACGCCGCGCTCGAGCCAGAGGAGGAGGCGCGCATCCGCGAGAACCGCATCGCCGAGGAGCAGGCCACCTGGGAGTGGGCGAACACCGTGAGCATGCGGGCGGAGCAGCTTCAGGCGGAGGACGGCGTCACCCTCGTAGGCCACGTATGCGAGCAGAGCACGCCGTCCCGCAGATGGGTGGTGCTCGTCCACGGATACCACGGCTACTGGAACGAGATGAGCCAGTACGCCTACCGCTGGGCGGAGCGCGGGTACAACCTGCTCTTCCCCGAGATGCGCGCGCACGGATCGAGCGGCGGCGACCTTATCGGCATGGGCTGGCTCGACCGGCGAGACCTCGTCTGCTGGCTGCATTGGCTCGTCGAGACATACGGTGCCGACATCTCCATCGTGCTCCACGGGCACTCGATGGGCGCGGCGAGCTCGCTGCTCGCAGCGGCGGAGGAGGACCTGCCCAAGCAGGTGGAGGCCGTCGTGAGCGACTGCGGCTATTCCGATGCGCTCAACGTGTTCTCCCCCATCCTCAGCGGCGGCTTCAACGTGCCCGTCCACCCCTCGCTGGAGCTTCTCCGCATGGCGATGCTCTTCCGGCCAGGTGGGTACGACCTTGCGCTCGCGAGCCCCGAGGATGCAGCCGCGCGGATTCCCGTCCCTGTGCTCGTCCTCCACGGCGAGCGGGACACCTTCGTGCCCCCCTATATGGCGCGGCGCATCTTCGACGCGCTGCCTGAGGGCTCGTCGCGCATAGCCCTGTTCCCGGGAGCTGGCCACTGCCAGTCGATGTGCTCCGATCCCCAGCGTTACTGGGACGAGGTGTTCTCCTTCATCGGCAACCTGCAATTGATAGACTAGAAACGGCAGTTCAAGCGCAACCGACAGGGGCAGCGTATGGAGGAACTCATCGACATCTACACCCGTGAACGCGAGCTCACGGGCATCACCATCCCGCGCGAGGGGGCGTTTCTCGAAGAGGGACAGTACATGCTCTACGTGCTCTATCTCATCGAGGCTCCCGACGGGCGCTTCCTCATCACGCAGCGCTCGGCGGAGAAGCACTGGGCGGCCGGATGGTGGGAGATCGGCGGCGGCGGCGTGCGCGCAGGCGAGACGCCGCGTGAGGCGCTCACGCGCGAGGTTGCCGAGGAGACGGGCCTCGATGTGGCTGGCCTCGAACTCTTCCCTGCCTTCTGCTACGAAAACGTCGATCTCGCGCGCGGCGACAACTACATCGTGGACATCTACCACATCCATCTGGATTTCTCGCTCGACGACGTTCATCTGATCGACGGCGAGGCCGTGGACGCACGCCTGGCCACGTGGGAGGAGATCTGCCAGCTCGACGAGCAGGGCATCTTCCTGCACTTCAACCGCCTGCGCCAAACCCTCGAGGCCGAGAACCTCCTGTAATAGGACAGTTACCCGGTCATTTGTCTCATAGGTTTTCCCGAGACAGTAACCCGGTCATTTGTCTCATCGGTTTTCCCTGAGAGGAGAGCATCATGAATAACGTCACGCTCGGCACCACCGGCATCACCGTTCCGCAGAACGCGTTCGGCGCGCTGCCCATCCAGCGCGTCACCGTCGACGAGGCAGTGCAGCTGCTCCGCCGCGCCTACGAGGGCGGCATGCGCTACTTCGACACCGCCCGCGCCTATACCGACAGCGAGAAGAAGGTTGGCATCGCCTTCGAGGGCATGCGCGACAAGCTCTTCATCGCCACCAAGACCACCGCGAAAACGCCCGAGGGATTCTGGCAGGACCTCGCCACCTCGCTCGAACTGCTGCGCACCGACTACATCGACGTGTACCAGTTCCACCAAGCCTCCCAGGTATGGCGCCCCGGCGACGGTACCGGCATGTACGAGTGCATGCTCGAGGCCAAGGCATCCGGCAAGATCCGCCACATCGGCATCACCGCGCACAAGATCGGCGTGGCCTTCGAAGCCGTCGAGTCGGGCCTCTACGAGACGCTGCAGTTCCCCTTCTCGTACCTCTCGGGCGAGCAGGAGCTGCGCCTGGTCGAAAGCTGCCGCGAGCACAACGTGGGCTTTATCTGCATGAAGGCGCTCGCGGGCGGCCTCATCACAAACTCCGCCGCAGCCATGGCGTGGATGACCCGCTTCGACAACACGCTTCCCATCTGGGGCGTGCAGCGGCCCCGCGAGCTGGAGGAGTTCCTCTCGTACATGGACGAAACCCCCGGATGGACCCCCGAGATCGAGGCGTTCGTCGAGCGCGAGCGCACCGAGCTCGCGGGCAGCTTCTGCCGCGGCTGCGGCTACTGCATGCCGTGCCCCATGGGCATCGAGATCAACAACTGCGCCCGCATGTCGCTCATGCTGCGGCGCGCACCCACGACGAACTGGCTGAGCGAGCGCTGGCAGGCCGAGATGGCCAAGATCGAGACCTGCCTCCACTGCGGGCATTGCGCCAGCAAGTGCCCCTACGAGCTGGACACACCCGCGCTGCTCGAGCGCAATCTCGAGGACTACCGCCGCGTGCTCGCCGGAGAAGCGACGGTGTAGCGGTTTCCTGCACTGCCAGCGTGCGCTCATAGGCAAACAAAAGAGCGTCCCCTCGATGGGGACGCTCTGCAACTGGCTGGCAGTGAGTAGTTCGGCCAGTGCTTATGCAAGGTTCTCGTAGGTGTACGCATAGATCTCGTCGCGGAGCGCAGCGCCCTCGGCGAGCAGGCCGGCGACCTCTGCCTCGATGGACGCGGCATACTCCTTGTCCTTGATAACCGGGAGGTTGATGCGGACGTTCATGATGGCGCCCTCGAGACCGGCATAGGCCATCAGCGCGCCGACGCCGAAGTCGCTCATCGCGTTGGTGTTGATCTTGCCCTGAAGCGGGCGGGCGACGCGCATGACCTCGACGCACTCGCGTGCGGTGGTGAGCGGGGAGGAGATGGCGGACTTGTAACCCTGCTGGATAGCGGCGCTGCGTGCGGCCTTCTCCTCATCGGTGCCCTTGGGCATCTTGAATGCAGCCATGACCTCGTTGAATGCCTCGGTATCGAGGTCGACGCGCTGGGTCAGCTCCTCGGCAAGAGCAGCCTCGGCCTTCTGGGCAGCGGCAAGCTCGTCCTGATAATCGACGAGATCCTTGCGACCGAAGCTGAGGTTGCACACCATGGAGACCAGCTCGGCTCCAAGGGAGCCGGAAAGGGCCGCAAC
>CAMZCV010000180.1 GCA_947305035.1 uncultured Coriobacteriales bacterium
ATGGGATACACTAGCTCTGTCCGTTCCTACGTCTGGAGCCGCCATGCGCAAACGCCTTGCATCGATCGCCATCGCCCTGCTCGTCTGCTGCGGGCTCGCGGGTTGCCTGGGCGACGGCATGTCGCAGAACGCCATCACCGTGGACCTCGCAACGCAGGACTCGGTGGTGGTCATTCCGTGGAAGGACGAGGAGGCCCCGCAGGTCACGGTAGGTATTCCGAGCTGGCTCGACGTCGTCAAGTACGAGCCAAACCCCGACAACGAATCCATGGCGCTGGAGCGCATCGGCGGGCTTTGGGCGCGCGGGAGCATCGACGTTGTCTACACGGCCGACGACGCCGAGAAGTACATGGTCTACCAGCTCGATCCCGACTATATCGTGGGCAACCACCTCTTCGGCGGGCGCTACACCCAGATTGAGGCGAGCGAGGTCATGCGCACCGAGATCAACGGCCATGAGATCCTGTGGGGCTGGTACCGCTTCAACGACGAGTACGACCGTCCCAACATGTATTACATCTCTGCAGCCCAGATCACCGAGGGCGAGGCGCTCGAGATCCTCGTGGTGGAGCCGTCCATCCGCGAGGGCGGCATCACACTCGACGAGAGCTATCTCTTTTCCATCTGGGAGACCGTGAACTGGTAGCACACGGCGTGGCACGACCGCCGCTGCCGCCTAGCCACCCCATCGCTGAAACACAAAAGCGCCCCCAACCCGGGATGAACACAGCTGCAGACGTTTCGTTCAGAAATGAACAGATGACCTATCCCATCGTTCAGGTTCTGTTGCCGAGAAGGGCTCTGGAACCGTCGCGTTCGCGAAAGAGACGCCGCATTCGCGAACGTTGCGGTCGAGAAGCCCCCCGAAGACGTCGCGTTCGCGAAAGAGCCGCCGCGTTCGCGAACGCGGCGGATGTCCTACGGTACCTTCCCACCCCATCGCTGAAACACAAAAGCGCCCCCAACCCGCGAGGGCCGGGGGCGCGCACATGCTTGCGGCACCGAGTGCTTAGAGCTTGATCTCGATGTCGACGCCAGCGGGGAGGTCGAGGCGCATGAGCGAGTCGACGGTGCTGCTGGAGGGATCGAGGATGTCGATGAGGCGCTGGTGGGTGCGCATCTCAAACTCCTCGCGGGAATCCTTGTACTTGTGCGGCGAGCGGATGACCGTGTAGAGGTTGCGCTCGGTGGGCAGGGGGATGGGGCCCGAGACGCGGGCGCCGGTCTTGAGGGCGGTGTCGACGATGAGCTTCGAGGACTGGTCGACGACCTCGTGGTCGTAGCCCTTGAGACGAATCCTGATCTTCTGGTTAGACACTTTCAAAACCTCCATTAACGTGCGTGTCTCCACGCATTGGGCTACAACTTATGCGAGGCCGCCATGCTTGGCGACGATCTCGTCACGAACCGACTGGGGAACTGCCTCGTAGCAGTCGAACTGCATGGTATAGCTTGCGCGACCCTGCGTCTGGGAGCGAAGGTCGGTTGCATAGCCGAACATCTCGCCCAGGGGCACCTTGGCCTTGATGACCTTGGTGTCGCGGCGATCCTCCATGCCCTCGATCTTGCCACGACGGCTGGAGAGGTTGCCCATGACGTCGCCCATGTACTGCTCGGGCGTCTCGACCTCGACGGCCTCGATCGGCTCGAGGAGGACGGGGTCGGACTGCTTCAAGGCCTCCTTGATGGCCATGGAGCCGGCGATCTTGAAGGCGGCCTCGGAGGAGTCGACCTCGTGGTAGGAGCCGTCCACAAGCTTGACCTTGACATCGACCACGGGGTAGCCGGCGATGACGCCGCTCTCCAGAGCCTCCTGGATGCCCTTGTCGATAGCGGGGATGTACTCCTTGGGGATGACGCCGCCGATGATGGCGTTCTCGAACTCGTATCCCTTGCCCTGCTCGTTGGGCTCGATGTCGATGACGGCATGGCCGTACTGGCCGCGGCCGCCGGACTGGCGCACGAACTTGCCCTCGACGTGCTTGACGGCCTTGCCTGCGGTCTCGCGGTAGGCAACCTGGGGCTTGCCCACGTTGCACTCCACCTTGAATTCGCGGCGCAGGCGGTCGACGATGATCTCGAGGTGCAGCTCGCCCATGCCGGCGATGATGGTCTGGCCGGTCTCCTGATCGGTGTGCACCTGGAAGGTGGGATCCTCCTCGGCGAGCTTGGCGAGGCCGACGCTCATCTTCTCCTGCTCGGCCTTGGTCTTGGGCTCGACGGCGACGTCGATGACCGGGTCGGCGAAGTTGATGGACTCGAGGATGATGGGATGCTTCTCGTCGCAGAGGGTGTCGCCCGTGGTGGTGTTCTTGAGGCCGACGCATGCGACGATGTCGCCGGCATAGCAGCCGTCGCGGTCGACGCGGTCGTTTGCGTTCATCTCGAGGATGCGGCCCAGGCGCTCCTTGCCGTCCTTGACCGAGTTGTACACGTAGCTGCCGGCATCGGCGTGACCGGAGTACACGCGGATGTAGGTGAGCTTGCCCACGTACGGGTCGGTCATGATCTTGAAGGCGAGCGCCGAGAAGGGCTCGTTGGGGTCGGCGTGGCGCACCTCGGCGTTGCCGCGCGGGGTCTCGCCGTCGATCTCGGCCACGTCGAGCGGGCTGGGCAGGTAATCCACGACGGCGTCGAGGAGCTCCTGGATGCCCTTGTTCTTGTAGGCGGAGCCCACGAAGACGGGGTTGATCTCGCCGGAGATGACGCCCTTGCGGATGGCCGCCTTGAGCATGTCGACGGGGATCTCCTCCTCCATGAGGGCGAGCTCCATGATCTCGTCGGAGAAGTTGGAGGCGGCGTCGATGAGCTCCTCGCGCTTCTCGGCGACGATGTCGTCGAACTCGGAGGGGATGCTATCCATCTTCTCGGGATAGATCATGCCCTTGGCGTCCTCTTTGAAGTCCCACGCCTCGAGGGTGACGAGGTCGATGAGGCCCCAGAAGTTGTTCTCGGAGCCCATGGGGATCTGCGCTGCGACGGCGTTGGAGCCGAGGCGCTCCTTCATGGTTTCGATGGCATGGAAGAAGTCGGCGCCGATGCGGTCGTACTTGTTGATGAACGCGATGCGGGGCACGCCGTACTTGGTGGCCTGGCGCCACACGGTCTCGGACTGCGGCTGGACGCCTGCGACGGCGTCGAAGACCGCCACAGCGCCGTCGAGGACGCGGAGGCAGCGCTCCACCTCGGCCGTGAAGTCCACGTGGCCCGGGGTGTCGATGATCTGGATGACGTGGTCGCCCCAGAAGCAGGTGGTGGCTGCGGACGTGATGGTTACGCCGCGCTCCTGCTCCTGGACCATCCAGTCCATGGTTGCTGCACCGTCGTGGACCTCGCCGATCTTGTGGGTCTTGCCGGTGTAGTAGAGGATTCGCTCGGTAGTGGTCGTCTTACCGGCATCGATGTGGGCCATGATGCCGATATTGCGAAGGTTTTCGAGCTTGTACTTGGTCTTGGCCATGTTCTTGGAACCTCACGCCTTAATAGCGGTAGTGCGCGAAAGCACGGTTGGCCTCAGCCATCTTGAACATGTCCTCGCGGCGCTTGACGGAGGCGCCCACGCCGTTGGAGGCGTCGAGGATCTCGTTGGCAAGGCGCTCGGCCATGGTCTTCTCCTTGCGGGCACGCGAGAAGTTGACCATCCAACGGATGGCGAGCTGGTTGGCACGACGGGAGTTGACCTCCATGGGCACCTGGTAGGTGGCGCCACCGACGCGCTTGGGCTTGACCTCGAGGGTCGGGCGGATGTTGTCCATGGCCTTCTTGAAGACGGACAGGGCGTCCTCGCCGGACTTGGCGGCGACGATGTCAAAGGCGCCATAGACGATGCGCTCAGCGGTGGCCTTCT
>CAMZCV010000181.1 GCA_947305035.1 uncultured Coriobacteriales bacterium
CTATTTGGGCGTGATGGACACGGGACAAGCGCTAACGCGATTCTTCAAGCGCGACTCGACCAAGGCGAACAACCTAACCCTCTATCCGCACAAGGAGCGGGAGTTTTGGTTGTGGCTGGCATCGTGGGCCGTGTTCGTGCAGAGACCGAGCGACCTAGGATACTCGGACGAGGGATACGAGCTGCCGGAGATGGAGGTCGTCTGGCACCGCGTGGAGACGCCGCGCACCGACGAATACCAGGTGGAGCGAGACGGACAGGGCGTGCTTTTCGTGGACGCCACCATGGGCGTTTCGGCGGCGTCGAAGGCCAAGCGCGACACCATGGCCATACGCGTGGCCAAGGCAAAGGAGTTGGTCGAAGAATCTCCAGACGACCATTTCGTCTTGTGGCATGACCTTGAGGCCGAGCGCCACGCGATAAAGCGTGCCATTCCCGAGGCGATGGAGGTCTACGGAAGCCAAGACCTCGACCAGCGCGAGGACAGGATCGTCAGGTTCAGCGACGGCGAGTTCCGCATCCTAGCGACCAAGCCCATCCTGAGCGGATCTGGCTGCAACTTCCAGCGCCACTGCCACCGTGAGGTGTTCGTGGGCGTTGGCTTCAAGTTCAACGACTTCATTCAGGCAATCCACCGCGTGCAGCGATTCCAACAGACGGAGCGCGTGCGCATAGACATCATCTACGCCGACACGGAGGATTCGGTCGTGCGCACGCTCAAGGAGAAGTGGGCACGGCATGAGGAGCTGACTTCAAAGATGGAGGAAATCATCAAAGAGTATGGTCTCGCAGACGCGGCGATAGCGGACGCGCTCAAGAGGAACATCGGCATCGAGCGCGTGGAGGCGTCGGGCGACGGTTGGCTAGTCGCAAACAACGACACCGTGGAGGAGGCTCGTTTGCTCGAAACCGAGAGCATAGACCTCATAGTCACGTCAATCCCCTTCTCGAACCATTACGAGTACACGCCGAGCTACAACGACTTCGGCCACACCAAGGACGACGACGAGTTCTTTACACAGATGGACTACCTCACGCCAGAGCTGTATCGCGCCTTGAGGCCAGGTCGGCTCATGTGCGTGCACACCAAGGACCGCATCAACTTCGGGAACGTCACCGGAGCGGGTCTGCCGACGGTGCAGCCGTTCCACATGGAGACGGCGGCGCACTACATGCGGCACGGCTTCGACTACATCGGCATGATCACCGTCGTCACCGACGTGGTGCGCGAGAACAACCAGACGTACCGACTCGGTTGGACGGAGATGTGCAAGGACGGCACGAAGATGGGCGTAGGTTGCCCCGAGTACATCCTGCTTTTCCACAAGCCACAGAGCGACCGCACGCGCGGGTACGCCGACCTTCCCGTGACCCATGGCAAGGACGAGTACAGCCGCGCACGCTGGCAGGTAGACGCTCACGCGTTCTGGAGGAGCAGCGGCGACCGACCGCTCACGAGCGATGAGATAGCCGCACTTCCCGTTGGCGACCTCACCAAAGCTTTCACGCAGCGCACGCTCGAACAGGTCTACGACTACGAGACCCACGTGCGCATCGGCGAGGAGCTGGAGGGACACGGCCACCTTCCCGCCACGTTCATGGCGATCGCGCCCGGCTCATGGGCACCCGAGGTCTGGACGGACGTCAACCGCATGCTCACGCTCAACACCTCGCAATCGCAGAAGGGCCGCGAGATGCACGTCTGCCCGCTCCAGTTCGACATCGTTGACCGCCTGATCGAGCGCTACAGCAACCCCGGCGAGCTCGTGTACGACCCGTTTGGAGGTCTCTTCACGGTCCCGCTGAGGGCGCTCCGCATGGGCAGGCGTGGCCGCGCGGTCGAACTCAACAGCGGCTACTTCCTCGATGGTGTTGCCTACCTCAAGGCCGAGGAGCAGCGACTCAACATGCCGTCGCTCTTTGACGTGGAGGGCATCGCATGAACAAGTCAATCGCTCAAATAAAGACGTACGGAGGCGAGTCACCCCACCGTAGCGTGGACCGTGCGCAGGTGATGCATCTTCTCGATGCGGGATGCACCGTGCATGACGTTGCGTTCGCGCTAGGCATCACGCCGCGCATGGTGCGCAGGATCGCGAAGAGGCGCAAGTGAGGCCGCCGCTTAGGGTGAGCATACCCACCAACCGCGCATACGAGAGCGCACGCAACTGGGGCAAGCCCAAGGGCATGGACGCACTGAACGAGATCATAGACTCCAACCGCGCGAACAGGCACAAGGGCGCTCGCCTGGAGAAGGAGAACCTGCTGCATTGCGCACGCTTCATCCGCTCCGCGATGGCGCAAGCGGGCTACGCGCCCATGACCGAAGAGGACCGCTGCAAGTGCCACGTGTACGTGACGGTGATAGAGCCGCACGACAGGCGCGACGTGCCGAACGTCTACGGAGGCGTGCTCAAGTACGCGCTCGACGCCCTCACCGCCCGAAACCCCGACGGATGCGGGGCCATCTGGGACGACAACACGCGCTGGATGCCCAAGTTGGTCCCGCGCATCCGCATAGACCACGACCACCCCGGCATAGAGATGGTCGTCATACCACTGGAGGTATCAGAATGAAGAACCGCATGAAGCGTAAGGAAATCGCCGAGCACCTGGACGAGATCGGGACGCTCGTCGCCAACGCTAAGATGTTGGCGCACGTCTCGGACAGCGGCAAGGTAAGCGAGGAGCAATCGGACGCCGCTTTGATCGGGTTGTCCGTTGGCATCGCGTTCGGCTCCGGAATCATCAGCGGCGAGTACAGGACGAACTCACCGATCGTGGACGCCGCGCATGCCATCGCTGTAACGCTGGAAGTGATGTCGGAGCACTCTGATGATTAGCGGCGAGAACACGCATTTCACGCTCATCCGCTGCGAAGGTGACGACGGTTGGCTCGAACAGAGAACCAAGGGCATCGGAGGCAGCGACGTTGCCGCCATCATGGGGCTTTCGCCATGGCGCACGCCTGCCGAGGTTTGGCTTGAGAAGACGGGACGCGCGGAGCCCCAAGACTTGAGCGACAGGCCGCACGTGCGGCGAGGGGTGGACCTAGAGGGTTTCGTCGGCGAGCGATTCAAGGCGGCTCACAAGGGCATGGCCGTGCGGCGAGTCAACGCCATCTGCCAGAGCATTGAGCGACCGTGGGCGCAGGCGAGCCTCGACTACGAGGTGCGCGACGGCGGGAGCTGGGGTGTGCTCGAGATCAAGACCTCGCGCAACGACGCCGACTGGACGGACGGGATACCCGTCTACTACATGACGCAGGTACAGCACTACCTATCCGTCACCGGCAGGGACTTCGCATGGGTTGCCGTGCAGTTCGACAGCGATTGGCTATGGGAGTACCGCGAGTACCGCATAGAGCGCGACGAGGACGACATAGCGGCGATAGACAAAACGGTCGACACATTCTGGAACGACTACGTGCTAACGGACACCATGCCAATGCTCGTGGGCACATCAGGCGAGGCGCAAGGGCTCACGCAGATGTACTCAAGGCCTACGACCGAGAGCATCACGGACACCGATGCCGACACCTTGCAGCTCGTGAGCGACTATCAGGACGCGTCAGAGCGAGAGAGGCAGGCAAAGGCCGACAGGCAGGTGGCCACGACGAAGCTCATGGCGAAGGTTGGCGACCACAAGGCGCTCTTCACCGACACGGCAAAGGTCCTATGGGTGCACAGCGAGTCCGAGAGGTTCGATCTCAAACGATTCAAGCAAGATCACCCCGAGTTGGCAGCAGACTACATGACCACATACACACGCAACGGTGGCATCAGGGTCACCGACCTAAAGAAGTAAGGAGTGAATCATGGGACAAATCGCGCAGACGGCACAG
>CAMZCV010000182.1 GCA_947305035.1 uncultured Coriobacteriales bacterium
TCGCTTTCCTGTCAAAGGGACAGGTTTGCTGACAGGTAAATCGCTTTCCTGTCAATAAACCTGTCCCTTTGACAGGATGTCCTGACATGTCCCCTTGACAGGAATGCTATGCAAGCTTGTCGATCAGGACGCTCAGGCGGTCGGCCATCGTGTCGATCTGCTCGTAGGAGATGACGAGCGGCGGGAGGAAGCGCAGGATGGAGTCGCCGATGTGGTTGAGGACGAGACCCGCCTCGAGGCCCTGCTCCACGAGCTCGTTGGCGATGGGCACGTCGAACTGGGCGCCGCGCAGAAGGCCGCGTCCGCGCACCTCCACCACGTGCGGAAGCGCCTCGAGACGCCGTGCGAGGTGCTTGCCCGCCGCGATGACATGCTCGCCGATCTCCTCGGAGATGAGCGTCTCCAGCGTGGCGCGGCCCGCGGCGGATGCGAGGGCGTTGCCGCCGAACGTGGAGCCATGGTCGCCGGGGACGAGCATGTCGCCGAACTCCCCACGACCCGCGACGGCGCCCATGGGGAAGCCGTCGGCGATGCCCTTGGCCATGCTCACGATATCGGGCTCGATGCCCGCGAGCTGGAACGAGAAGGGCGAGCCGCAGCGGAAGAAGCCCGTCTGCACCTCGTCGACCATGAGGGCGATGCCGTGGGCGTCGCAAAGCGCGCGCAGATCGCGCAGATAGTCGAGGTCGGCTGGCCAGACGCCGCCCTCTCCCTGCACGCACTCGAGCATGACGCCGCACACTGGACCCGTCACGTCGGAGGGATGTTCCACGGCCTCCGCCATCGCGTCGATGTCGTTCAGGGGAACCGAGGCGAATCCCGGCGGGAACGGTCCGAAGCTCTTGTGGAACACGTCCTGTCCGGTGGCTGCGAGCGTGGCGAGCGTGCGGCCGTGGAAGCTCTTGCGGGCCGTGATGATGCCCGACGCACCGCCAAGGTGCTTCTCGCCCCAACGGCGCGCCACCTTGAACGCGCCCTCGTTGGACTCGGCGCCGGAGTTGGAGAAGAACGACTTCCACACGGAACCCGTGGTGCCCGTCACATGGCCGAGCTCGTTGGTTGTGGTTGCGAGAAGGCCCGAGAGCAGCTTGGCGAGCTCGCCGCGGTTCTCGTCGTAGAAGTAGTTGCTCGACTGCCAGAGCTTGCCCACCTGCGCTTCGAGCGCACGCTGCACGGCAGGGTGGCGATGTCCGAGGGACAGCACGCCGATGCCGCCGAGGAAATCGATGTAGCGCTTGCCCTCCGAGTCGGTGAGGATGGCGCCCTTACCCGAGACGAACTCCACCGGGTAACGCCCGAACGTGTGCATGATGTAGGCCTCGTCGAGGGCCTTCGCGTTGCCGTACGCCATTGCTAATCCTCCTTGAGGAACATGGTGCCGATACCGGAATTGGTGAGGAACTCGAGCAGCAGGGAATGCGGGGTGGTGCCGTTGAGGAAGTGCACGCGGCGCACGCCCTTCTCGAGGGCGTCCGCAGCCGATGCCATCTTGGGGATCATGCCGGTCTCCAACTCGCCGGAGGCGATGAGGGCCTTCATGTCGTCGAGGTACATGCGCGAGATGAGGCTATCCTTGTCGCTGAAGTCGCGGTACAGGCCGTCGACGTCGGAGAGGTACACCAGCTTGTCGGCGCCCATCGCCTTGGCCATCTCGCTTGCGGCAAGGTCGGCGTTGACGTTGAACGACCCGTCCTTGCCCCAGCCCACGCTCGCGATCACGGGGATGTAGCCGTTGTCGAGGACCTCCGTCACGAGCTTGGTGTTGACCTTGTCGATCTTGCCCACGCGGCCGAGCGCGGGGTCCTGAGCCGTGCACTCGAACGTGCGGCCGTCGGAACCCGAGATGCCCACGGCGAGCTCTCCGTAGGAGTTGATCTGCGAGACGAGCATCTGGTTGACGTTGCCCACCAGCGCCATCTGCACGACGTTCATGGCAGCCTCGTCGGTCACGCGCAGACCATCCTTGAACTGCACGGGGATGTCGAGCTGCTTCATGAGGGCGTTGATCGCCTTGCCGCCACCATGCACGAGCACGACGCGCACGCCGATGCGGTGCATGAGGACGATATCCTTGATGACCTCACGGCACAGGCTCAGGTCCTCCATGGCGGCCCCGCCGTACTTCACGACGAAGGTCTTGCCGTTCATCTTGTTGATCCAGGGAAGCGCCTCGATCAGGACCTCGGCCTTCCCGGTGGCGGCTTCGAGCTCCGCCGCGGTGCGTTTCTGCGTCATGAAAAGCCTCCTGGATGCCTAGGTGCGGTAATCGCCGTTGATGGTCACGTATTCATGGGTGAGGTCGCATGTCCAAACACGCGAGCTGCAGGAGCCGGAGCCGAGGGAGATCACGATGGAGATCTCGGGATCCTCGAAGCGGCGCAGCATCTCGTCCTCGTCCATGGGGAGCGGGAGCCCCGCGCGCAGCACGGGGACGCCCATGAGGTCGATGTCGCAGGCGTACTGGTCGAACTCGACGCCGCACTTGCCGGCAGCAGCGGCGATGCGGCCCCAGTTCGCGTCGCGGCCGAAGAGCGCGGTCTTTACGAGCGGGGAATTGGCGATGGAGAACGCCACGGTGTCGGCGTCCTCCTGCGTGGCGGCACCCACCGCATCGACGGTGACGAGCTTGGTTGCACCCTCACCGTCGGCTGCGATCTTGCGCGCGAGGCACTCGCACACGCCGTGGATGGCAGCGGCGATGGCGGGGAACGCCGGGGAGTCGCAGGCGATGGCATCTCCCCCGGCTGCACCGGTTGCGAGCAGGAACGCCGAATCGTTGGTGGAGGTGTCGGAATCCACGGTGACGTGGTTGAAGGTGGTCTTCACCGCGGCGAGCAGCGCCGCATGTGCGGCTTCCGCAGTGAGCGGCGCGTCGGTTGAGAGCACGCAGAGCATGGTGGCCATGTTGGGTTGGATCATACCCGAGCCCTTCACGAACCCGCCCACATGGACGGTGATCGGAGAGCCGTCGGTGCCCGTGGGAAGAGAGCCTTCCACCGAGACCTCTTTGGAGACGGTATCGGTTGTCATGACGGCGCATGCGGCATCATGGGCGGCCTCGGCGCTATGGGCGAGCTTGGCGACGGCTGCGGGGACGCCGGTACGGTACGGCTCGAGCGGCAGCTGCACGCCGATCACGCCGGTCGACGCCACGAGGATCTCCTCAGCGGCGCATCCGAGGGCATCCGCAACGATCTGCGAGGATGCGAGCGCAACCTCGATGCCCTTTTCGCCGGTGGCGGCATTGGCGTTTCCCGAGTTGAGGATGACGGCACGGGCGGTGCCCGCTGCGGCACGCGGTCGGGAAACCATCACGGGAGCGGCGCAGAAGCGGTTGGTGGTGAAGGTTGCCGCGCAGACGCACGGCTCGTCGGCGGCCACGAGTGCGAGGTCGAAGCGGTTGGGATCCTTGCGGAACCCCGCACGGACACCCGCCGCAGAGATGCCCACGGCAGCGCAGACACCGCCCTCGCACGGCTCAAAACCGTACTCCTGCATACCGCCGGCCCGGGGAGGAACGGCGATGGGCTCGTAGTTGGGCATTGATACCTTCCTTTGTTCCTTCGAACCAAAAAACCGAACAGAATTCGAATAATGAAACCGATAATATGCAAATTCATGCAAATCTTGTCAACAAACATATCAAAGCACTGATTCAAGTCAATGAATCAGCTGGATTTTAAGCGTATGAGAACAGACTTGAAACAATGGGGCGGAAAAGAAACGGGACGAGGTGGTACCCCGTCCCGATGCTGAGCACTTTGAATCACCGGAGCTATTCCTCTTCCGCTTCTGCCAAGGTAACCGAGTACATGTGAATCGATGCGGAC
>CAMZCV010000183.1 GCA_947305035.1 uncultured Coriobacteriales bacterium
TAGCCCCCCATGGCAACCACGCCTGCAGATCTCACGAGCTTCATCGAGGCCACCTGCGGCAGCGGAGCGCTCCGCGTTGAGGAGAACCTCGGTGCAGGCTATGTGAGGCTGAGGGTTGCCGAGGCCGAGCGCCGCCAGGCCAAGCACGACATCCGCTGCATCGAGGACGTCGTCATCGAGATGCTGCGCAATGCACGCGATGCAGGCGCGCGGCACATCTACGTTGCTTCATCACGCGAGGGGGATACCCGCACCATCGTCATGCTCGACGATGGCCAGGGCATCCCCCTTTCTATGCACAAGAAGATCTTCGAAGCGCGCGTCACGTCCAAGCTCGAGAGCGTCCATGTGGACAAATGGGGCGTTCACGGCCGCGGCATGGCGCTCTTCTCGGTCAAGGAGAACGTCGAGAGCGCGAGCGTCGTCTCATCGGCTCCCGGCAAGGGATGCGCCATCAAGGTTGTCTCAGATGCCTCCAAGCTGGCCGAGCGTGCCGATCAGTCAACATGGCCGCAGGTAACTCATGATGAAGACGGGGGAGAGCTGTGCGTCCGCGGCCCTCACAACATCATCAGGACCTGTGCGGAATTCGCACTCGAGGAGCGCGGGTCCTGCGAGGTATATCTCGGCTCACCGGCGGAGATCGTCGCAACGGCGCATGCACGTGCTCCCCGCGCCACATCCGATACCGACCTTCTCTTCATCGATGATCTGTCGGAGCTCAGCGTTCTCACGCGTCTTAGGGTTGCAGGGGACGCGCGTGAGCTTCTCGAGCAGGCGCTCGCGCTCGGCCTCGATATGTCGGAGCGTACGGCCCACCGCATCATCTCGGGTCAGATCAAGCCGCTCCGCAGCATCGCCTCGCAACTCACCGCCTCGGAGCCTCGACCTCATGGCGAGGTTGACCTTTCGCGCACCCACAAGGGCATGAAGATGACCAAAGCCGACAAGGATTCGTTCGCCCTGGAGATGGAGAAGGCCTTCTCGTATGTCTCCAAGCGCTACTATGTCCGCCTCTCATCCGATCCCAAGGTGCGCGTGTCGTCCAACAAGATCACGGTCACCTTCGAGATGGAAGATATCGACTGATATTACCTGCTCAATCGCTGTTTTTGGCTTTTCAAATCGACGTTCAACGACTACCATTAACTATTGCCAAGAACTATCAGCCTCAAAATGCACAATGCGGTATCACAAACACGCAGGAGACACAGCATGGATTACCTGAAGGTTTCGTCCAAATCCTCACCCGCTTCCGTTGCCGGCGCCATTGCCGGCTTGGTAAAGGATGAGGTTCCCGTCAACATCCAGTGTGTCGGTGCAGGCGCCGTCAACCAGGCCGTCAAGGCCATGGCCATCGCGCGAGGCTTCCTCATTCCCACCGGTGTCGACATCTCCTGCGCCCCCACCTTCTCCGATATCGAGATCGGCGGAGAGAGCCGTACCGCCATCCGCTTTGCCGTGTATGTGCATAGGCTCGCCGCCCAGTCACATGCGTCGGATCCTTCCGACGATGCCTATGAGGTGTATGCCTAGATGGCGAGCTCCCAGCTTGTCGGAAAGACCTATTGCGTCAAAACCTTCGGTTGCCAGATGAACTTGCATGATTCCGAGCGCGTCTCGGGTCTGCTCGATGCATGCGGCTGCAACGAGGTTGCCACGTTCGAAGAAGCCGATATCGCGGTCTTCATGACCTGCTGCGTGCGCGAGAATGCCGATCAGCGCCTGTACGGCCAGGCTTCCGCTCTTGTTAGCATGCAGGCGCCCCCCTCGGGAAAGCGCGTCGTGGCCATCGGCGGCTGCATCGCCCAGCGCGATGGCGCCCGCCTCAAGGAGCAGATTCCCACCTGCGATGTCGTGTTCGGTACAAGTGCGCTCGACAAGCTGCCCGCACTGCTCGAAGAGGCATTCGATTCGAGCTCTCGCCGCATCTTCGTCGACACCGAGGAAGATCCGGCATCGTTCTCCACCGATCTTCCCACGCATCGTGCCCAGCCGTTCCACGCTTGGGTTCCCATCATGTACGGCTGCAACAACTTCTGCACCTATTGCATCGTTCCCTACGTTCGCGGACGCGAGCGTGGGCGCGTGTTCGAGACCATCGTCTCCGAGTGCGAGCGCCTCGTCAACGATGGCGTTCGCGAGATCTGCCTGCTCGGCCAGAACGTCAACTCCTACGGTCGCGACCTGTATGGAAAGCCGCGTTTCGCCGAGCTCATACGCGCTGTGGGGGAGACGGGCGTCGATCGTCTGCGCTTCACGTCCTCGAACCCCAAGGATCTCAACGACGATGTCATCGCCGCCATGGCCGAGACGCCCGCTGTCACGCCGCACCTCCACCTAGCCGTCCAAAGCGGCTCTTCACGCATCCTCAAGGCCATGAACAGGTCGTATACCCGCGAGCAGTACCTCGATCTTGTGGGGAGGCTCTACGATGCCATCCCGGGCCTTGCCCTCACCACCGATATCATCGTCGGATTCCCCGGCGAGACGGAGGAGGACTTCCTCGAGACGCTCTCCCTCGTCGAGGAGGCCCGGTTTGCCGGCGCGTTCACCTTCATCTATTCCAAGCGCCCCGGCACGCCTGCCGCCCGCATCGTCGACCCAACGCCCGCTGAGACCATCGAGAACCGTTTCGATCGCCTCGCGCGGCTTGTCGAGAAGCAAAGCTGGGAGGCTAACCAGATAGATTTGGGCACGAGCGTCGAGGTGCTGGTCGAATCCACGTCCAAGCGCAACAGCGGCGTTCTCGTGGGCCACAGCGCAAAGAACCAGACGGTCCATTTCCCGGTTCCCGAAGGCAGGATGCCCGATGACCTTATCGGCAAGTTCTGCACCGTCGACGTCGACCTTGCGCGCACATGGTACCTCTCCGGAACGATGGCGGGGGAGCCCCGATGATGGACATGCGGCCCCTTGTCTGTATCGTGGGGCCGACAGCATCGGGAAAGAGCGCAGTTGCCGAAGAACTCGCCCTTCTCGTCTCTGGCGAGGTCGTATCGGTCGATGCGATGCAAGTCTACCGCGGGATGGATGTCGGAACCGCAAAGACCCCGCTTGAGCAGCGCAAATGCCCGCTCCATATGGTGGATGTCTGCGATGTGGCCGAGAATTATTCCGTAGAGCGCTTCCAGCACGATGCCCGTGCGTGTATCGACAGGCTCCTCGAACAGTGCATTCCGCCTATCCTTTGCGGAGGCACGGGGCTCTATCTCAATGCCGTGGTCGATGAGATGGAGTTTCCCTCCGGCTACCGCGGAGACAGCAGGCGCGAGCGATATGAGGAGCTCGCCCGCGAGCAGGGCGCCGCATTCTTGCACGCTGAACTCGCCCGCCGCGATCCCGCGAGCGCCGAGGCAATTCATCCCAACAACGTACGACGCGTCATCCGCGCCCTCGAGCTGTGCGATGAGGGGAAGAGCTACGCCTCCTCCCTCGAAACGCTCCACGAGCGTACGCCCCATTACCCGGCCCGCATCTTCGGCCTCGATGTTCCCCGCGACCTGCTGTACCGCCGTATCGACGAGCGCGTCGACGAGATGTTCGACGCCGGTCTTGTCGAAGAGGTTTCAGCCCTTGCATCCTGCGGCTTAGCTGCCAACAAGACGGCGGGCCAGGCCATCGGATACAAAGAAGTGCTCGAGGCGCTTGCGGGAACCATCTCGATGGATGAGGCACGTGCGGCAGTCAAGCAGAACACACGCAGGTATGCAAAACGGCAGCTATCCTGGTTCAAGCACGATGGCAGGGTCGAGTGGATCGACATGCTCGCCCATAGCACAGTTTCCGCAGCTCAATCGATT
>CAMZCV010000184.1 GCA_947305035.1 uncultured Coriobacteriales bacterium
CCTTCGCGCACATTCAGGCCATATGATCCCGTCATGAGACAGGATATGGCCGCCTTCCTCCACAGGGCGGTAACCGGAGGATCGTACAAGCCCTCTGCAGTGCATGAGTACCGCTTTGATGACGATGGAACCCTGGTGACGGGATGGTCCGGTGGCTCGTTCTATGATCCCTCGACCGGCGCTCTCATCGAGGCGGGCTGGGCAAAGGATGGTTCGAAGTGGAGCTACATCGATCCCGAGACGGGCAAGACTCTGAGAAACGGACTTCATGAGATTGCGGGCTACACGTATTGCTTCAACTCATCCGGCCTCATGCGCCGCGGATGGGTGGATACCGACAAGGGAACGCGCTGCTTCAGCAAGGTAAGCGGTGCTATGTACGCGAACGGTATCTACGAGATCGATTCCGATTCGTATTGCTTCGCGAAGAACGGTGCCCTGCGTCTTGGCCTCGTTAAGCGCGGAAGCTCCACGTACTACTTCGATCCCAAGACGGGAAAGATGGTTCATGGCTACGTTACCGTCGACGGCGAGAAGCTTTTCTTCGACAACACGACCGGAAAGCTCGTTACGCTCAGATCCACCGGCAATGCAGAGCTCGACAAGATCCTCTGGGCAATGGTCGAGCGATTCGGAGGCAATGGTCTGACCTCACTCAGGGCCGTTTACGATTGGGTGGGTAACTACAACACCTTCCTCTACGTGGATTCAGGTTGGAGGCCGAGCGGTTCTTGGAGGTCATGGTCTCCTCGCTGCGCAATCGACATGTACAACGATCATGAAGGTGCCTGCTATCACTATGCGTCACTAACGGGATGGTTTGCCTACGCGCTGGGATACGACGCGAGAATCATCGCGGGTCAATCTCTGTTCGCCGGAGGTTGGTTGCAGCATGGATGGGTGGAGATCGATTACAAGGGCAAGACGGTAATGATCGACACCCAGCAGCATGCTGCTCCGAGAAATGTGAACAGGAACTTCTTCATGGTCGAATACGACAAAGCCCCACTCTATTATCGGTTGGCAGATGGAACGAAACTCAACTAGCTGTGCGCCCGATATCGGCGTTGCTGCTGTAGAATAGCATCCATGGTATTCAGCTCCCTCATTTTCCTCTCGGCGTTCCTTCCGCTTGTGTTTGTCCTGCACGCGCTCGTGCGGGACATACGCGTGAAGAACGCCATCCTTATCTGCGCGAGCCTGCTTTTCTACGCTTGGGGTGAGCCTGTCTACATCGTCCTGCTCGTTGTGAGCACGCTCGCCAACTACCTGTTCGGGCGTCTGGTGCGCAGGGGCGGAGAGCAGAGGCGCGCTTGGCTTGTGGCTGCGGTTGCGGTGAACCTCGCGTTCCTCGGCATCTTCAAGTACGCCGACATGGCGGTCTCGACCGTCAACTCCCTTGCAGGCGCGAGCCTGCCTTTGCCGGGAATCCCGCTGCCGCTGGGCATCTCCTTCTATACCTTCCAAGCGCTCTCCTATGTGATCGACGTCTACCGCGGAGAGTGCGAACCGCAAGCGAGCTACCCGCGCGTGCTGCTCTACATCAGCTTCTTCCCGCAGCTCGTTGCGGGTCCCATCGTCAAATACCACGACATCGAGCATGAGATGGGGGAGCGCAACGCCACCGTCGACGATATCGCCGACGGTCTCGTGCGGTTCTCGGTTGGCCTGGGCAAGAAGGTGCTCATCGCCAACACCATGGGTGCCTGCGCCGACGCGCTCTATGCGCTCGACGCCGCGCAGGTCAACGCCCCCATTGCCTGGGTAGCCGCCTTCGCATACCTCATGCAGATCTACTTCGACTTCTCGGGCTACAGCGATATGGCCATCGGTCTGGGCCGCATGTTCGGGTTCCACTTCCAGGAGAACTTCAACCACCCCTACGTCTCCACCAACATCAAGGAATTCTGGCGCCGCTGGCACATCTCGCTCTCCACGTGGTTCAAGGAGTACGTGTACATCCCGCTGGGCGGCAACCGCAAGGGCAGAACACGTGCGGGCATCAACAAGTGCATCGTCTTCTTCCTGTGCGGCCTCTGGCACGGAGCGAGCTGGACCTTCGTCATCTGGGGCATCATCCACGGTGCGTTCTCGCTGTTCGAGGAGCTCGTGCCCGTGCGCAAGATGCCCAAGCTCCTGGGCCACATCTACACGCTGCTCGTGGTCATGCTCGCGTTCGTGATCTTCCGCTGCGACACCCTTGCGCAGGCGGGAACGTTCATCTCGGCCATGTTCATGGGCTGGGGAGGCTCGCCCGCATCCAACGTGATCCTCATGCGCGAGCTCACGCCGCTCTTCATCGCCACCTCTGCGGCTGCATGCGTAGCTGCGTGCCCGGTTGGTGACCTGGTCAAGGCCAAGCTGCCCGAGCAGGGCATGCGCGCAGCTTCGTTCGTGGGCTCGATCGTGCTGCTCGTGCTCTGCGTGCTCTCGCTCTCGAGCGGCACCTACAACCCCTTCATCTACTTCAGGTTCTAGGGGAGGAGGTATGGCAGACATGGAAACCAATACGATCCAGCGCACGGGCAACCCCATTGCGAAGGCGTTCGTCATCATCTCCTTCGTGCTCCTCGCCCTTCCCTTCATCGGCATGCCCTTCTTCTCCGGTTCCACCGAGGCTGAGAAGAAGGATGAGGTTCCCTTCCCGCAGGTTATGGTCGACGGCGGCTTCAACACGGCGTTCTTCTCGGAGCTCGACAGCTGGTACAACGACCATTTCGCGTTCCGCGCGCAGCTCGTCGATGCAAACGCAAGCTTGCGCGAGGCCCTCTTCATGGAGTCGTCGGTGTCTAACGTGATCGTGGGAACCGACGGATGGATCTACTACATCGGCACGCTCGCCGACTACCAGCGCTCCGCGCCGATGAGCGATCGCGCGCTCGACAACGCGGCGTACAACATCATGCTCATGCAGGAGAACGCCGAGCGCTCGGGCGCGTCGTTCGTCTTCACGATCGCCCCCAACAAGAACACCGTCTATCCTGAGCATATGCCGTACTTTGAGGCGCCAGGCGAAGGCCCCTCCAACGCGGAGCGCATCGAGCCGCTGCTCGAGCAGTACGGCGTGCACTACGTGAACCTGTTCGACGTGCTTTCCTCAGATGAGAGGGTGCTCTACCTGCAGGGAGACTCCCACTGGACCAACGATGGCGCGCTCGTGGGAGCGCAGGCCCTCGCTGCCGCCCTCGGCCACGACCTTGGTGCATACGAGGACGTCGCTCCCGAGACCGATGCCCATATCGGCGACCTTGCGGAGATGCTGCATCCCCTGAGCGTGGAGCCCGAGCTGCAGCCGCTCTGGCCTCAGTCGCTCGAGTTCAGCTACACCAACGATGCCACGAGCGTCGAGGATGGCAGCATCGAGACGGCGAGCACGCGTCCCGACGCTGAGGGCGTGCTCATGTGCTATCGCGATTCGTTCGGCAACGCGCTCCTGCCGTATCTGGCGAGCTCCTACAGCAGCGCGACCTTCTCGAAGATGGTGCCGTACGATATGCATCCCGCGCTCCTGCGCGAAGTCGATCACGTGCTGGTGGAACGCGCCGAGCGCCACCTGCCGTTCTTCGCCACCACGCCTCCGTTCATGCCTGCTCCCGAGCGCAGCCTCGACGGGGCACCTGCTGCAACTCCCAGCTCGACCACCTGCTTCACCGAGCAGAACGGCCCGTATCTGGTGGTGGAGGGAACGCTCGACGAGGCGTACGTTGAGAACGGCGCGCCTATCTACGTGGCGATCACCATCGATGGCGAAACTCATTTCTACGAGGCGTTCCATGTTTCCGCCGCGTCGGATG
>CAMZCV010000185.1 GCA_947305035.1 uncultured Coriobacteriales bacterium
CGACACGAGTCCGCTCATCTTATCGGCCTTATCGCAGATGGACTGCAGGTATTCGTCGCGCGTGCCCTCGTCGCGCACCACGCCGTCCGAGATCGCATGCGCCATGCCGGAGATGGCCATGAGCGGGGTGCGCAGGTCGTGCGCGACGTCGGTGATGAACTGGCTGCGCTGCCGGTCGATGCGTGCAAGCTCCTGCTCGCGCTGCTCCTGCAGCACGCGGACGCGGCGCACCACCAGGCGCGAGAAGCCCAGCGCCCCCAGAAACGGGGGGAGCACCAGCAACAGCAGCAAGATCAGCGCAATGGTTGCGACGGCCGCTGCCCGCGCGGTTCCGAGCGCTTGCTGGATGGCGCCGCGCGCAAACGCGACGAGCATCGCAACCAGGCACGCAGCAACGGAGAAGAGCGTCGCGCCTGCCGCAGATGGATTGCCTGCGGGCATACCGGCAGACTCTTCCATCAAAGGAAGGGTCAGGTCCTCACCCATCACCACGAGCTGCTCGACAGCCATCACGGCAAGAAGCACCAAGAAGAACCTCACGACGAGATAGGAGACGAACTCGCTGGTTCCCTTCTCGGTGGAGAGGTCGGCTGGGGTCGTGTTCGCGCTCTTGGCCACGGCGTCACTTCTCCAGCCTGTAGCCGATACCACGGATGGTCTTGATATAGGCCTGCGGATCCTCGGCGAGCTTGGAGCGGAGCTTGCTGAGGCACACCATCACGCTGTTCTCCGCGCCGATATAGTCCTCTTCCCAGCCCACCTCGTAAAGCTGCTGCTTGGTGAACACGCGGCCGGGATGCTCCATGAGCAGCGTCATGATGCGCAACTCGACGGGTGTGAGCTCCACGGGAACGCCGGCACAGGTGAGCGTGCACGCCTCGATGTCGAGCTCGAGGTCGCGGCACCGCAGAACCTCCGCCTTCCGCACCTGCGCAACAGCACCTTGGGCGCGCCGCAGCGTTGCGTTCACGCGCGCCACCGCCTCGAGCGGATTGAAGGGCTTCACCATGTAGTCGTCGGCGCCCAGGTTGAGCCCGAGGATCTTCTCGGGATCCTGCCCTTTGGCAGAGATCACGATCACGGGAAGGTCGCTCGTCTCGCGGATGCGCTTGAGCACGTGGTAGCCGTCGAGCACGGGCATCATGATGTCGAGCAGGCAAAGGTCGATGCGCTGCGCGGCGATTGCGTCGAGCGCCTCCTGGCCGTCGGCAGCCTCCACAACCTCGAAGCCCGCGTCCTCCATGTAGAGCCGCAGCACGCTGCGTATGTCTTTCTCGTCATCGGCTATGAGGATCCTGTATGCCACGCTATGCCCTTCCCTGTGCCGAAGGTGCGGCGACCTGAGCCGCCGCACCGTTTGCGGGAGTTTGTCCAGATTCGATACTACGCCACCGGGTTCTCAGGAGCAAAGCCACCCTCCTCGGCGAACGCGGCCACGGGGATCTGGTCGGCGGTGCCGAACGAGACCTGCTGGGCTGCCGGCGTGCCGTAGCGGAGGCTCTCGTAGAGCGCCGCGTCGGTCATGAACTCGTAGGGCGCCACGTAGAAGACCTCGAGAAGGCCGAGCGTGAACAGGGAGAGCAGGTGCCATCCGAGGAACGAGAGGTCGAGCACGAACGCACGCCACTTGTTGCCCTGCATCATGGCGCGGCTCTCGGCGAAGGCGCGGTCCTTGGTCATGGTGGGGTCATCGGCCAGCAGATAGGGGATCATACGGTACTCGTAGGCCTTCACGATGCCGGGGATGATGAACAGCAGGGTCCACAGGAGGGTGAAGATGTCGCGCAGGAACATGGTCTTCACGATCTCGAGGTAGTTGTTATCGAAGGCGTACGCGGTCTCCTTGACCTGGGCCTTCTGGTTGAGGTTGCAGATCGAGAAGCGATAGGCGCCCACGGACAGAGGATTGATGAGGAAGGCATCGATCACGAGCGCGATCGCCATGATGACGAGCACCACCGCGAGCAAGAAGAGCGCGAAGACGGCGATTCCAATGACGGGGATCGGCTCGTGATACTCGTCGCCGGGCTCGACGGTCGTGCTTTCGATAAGCTCTTCCACGGGCATATCGATGTCTTCGAGTCCTTCGAGCGCCTCGGGGTCGATGCCGTTCTCCTCCATCAGGCTCTTGAATTCCTCGTCTGTCATGTCCTCGGTCACGACGACGCGCGAGTCAGGGTCAATAGAGTAGACGTAACCTGATCCAGTGGCGGCGCTGCCTCCTGCGGTTCCGCCGACAAATGTCGCAGAGACGGTTCCCGACACGGCGGCGAAGAGCAGCGCGATGAGCACCGTCTTCCAATAATTCAGCTTGAAGGTGACCTTTGCCCTGTCTTTGAGCTCTTTCCTGGTCCACATGGTGTCCTCCTTAGGAACGTACCTTCTCTTGCACGATTACAAGATACGGTCCGTTCCTTTCGGGAACACCCCAGCGAACCTTTCGGTTTCCTTAAACCCTTCGAGGCGCTACGGCTCCAGGCGGTGTGCCACGGCGTCGCAGATAAGGGCGCCGCACACGGTCTTGGAATCCTCGATACGGCCGTCGAGCACGGCGTCGATGAGCTCGTCGAGCGGCACGAGGTCGACGTTGAGGAACTCGTCCTCGTCGGGGTTGGCGGGACCGAAGGAGAGGCCGGTCGCCATGTAGAGGTGGATGCGCTCGTCGGTGAAGCCCGGCGTGGTGGCGAGCGAGGTGAGGAACGCCATGCGCTCCGCCACCAGGCCCGTCTCCTCGTGGAGCTCGCGCTTGGCGCATGCGAGCGGATCCTCACCGGGGTCGAGCTTGCCGGCGGGGATCTCCACGGTGACGCGGCCGAGCGCAGCACGGTACTGGCGGACGACGCAGATGCGGCCGTCGTCGGTGAGCGCCACGACGGCAACCGCACCGGGATGGCGGATCACGTCGCGCGCCGACTCATGCCCGTTGGGCAGCGTCACGTGGATGCGGTTCACGTCGAAGATCAGGCCCCTGAACAGCGTGTCCTCGGCCGTCGCGACCTCGGCGAGGTCGGTGTCGCGCGGGTCGTCGTCGCCGAGCACCAGATCGCGGGCAACGGGGGCACCGACGGCCCCCGCTCCCGCGTCGTCATAGGTGAACGCCTTCACGGACTCGCGCATATCCTGAGCCGCATCGCGCAAATCGGCCTCGATGATCGCGCCGTTGCCAGCCGCCTCAACGTCATGCTGCTCTTGAGTTTCCTTGCTGCGCTTGCCCGCCATGATTCCTCCTAGAGGTTGTCGCGACCGAGAATCGCCTTCATGCCGATGTCGGTGCGGAAGAACCTTCCGTCGAAATGGATAAGCTCCGCTGCCTCGTAGGCGCGCTCGCGGGCCGCCTCGAACGTAGGCGCAACCGCGGTAACGGCAAGCACGCGGCCGCCCGAGGTCACCAGCGTGCCGTCGTCGAGGAGCTTGGTGCCGGCATGGTACACCGTCACGCCGGGAAGGGCCTCGGCGTTCTCGATGCCGGTGTAGCTTCCGGGATAACCGGCGCTGGCGAGCACCACGGCCACGGCCCAATCGTCATCCCAGGAGACCATCGCGGGGTCGAGCGTGCCGTTGTCGCACGCGAGCATGACCTCCACGAGGTCGGCATGCATGCGCGGGAGCACGACCTGCGTCTCGGGATCGCCGAAGCGGGCGTTGAACTCGAGCACCTTGGGGCCGGCTGGCGTGAGCATGAAGCCGCCGTAGAGGCAGCCGGAGTACGGGGTGCCGTCCTTGGCGAGCTGCTTGACCACGCGCTCCATGATCTCGACCATCTGGTCGAGCTCCTCGGGGGT
>CAMZCV010000186.1 GCA_947305035.1 uncultured Coriobacteriales bacterium
GCAAGACGGCCAAGCGTAAGGCCATCAGCGTCGATGAGCACCCACTTGCGCTCGACTTCGCCCGGCTTGGCGTAATGAGTCGACTTCTTCACTTGACTCCTCCACTTGCGTTGGTGCGGCGGCATCTGGACATACCGACGCGGATTTTCTTTCACAGATTACGGGGCTCTGCAAAGAAAGCTTCAAGATTGTACTACAAATCAAGCGCTGATAAACGCGCGAATTTCATCCAATCTTGCCTTTGCCTGGGTACGGCCCTGGAGGTAGAGGTCGAGGAGCGGCGCTCCGTCCTTCTCGGCAACCGACACCGTGACGGGCTTCTCGGGGGCAATTACGAGCAGTTTTCCCTGTTTCTCCAGCTCAAAGAGCTGTTCGCGCTGCGCATTGTAGCGCTCGCCGCGCGTTTTGAGCGCCTCGAGGAAATACGGGTAGTTGTCGTAGCGGTGTGTGCGAATCGCAAGTTTTTCACAATCGAGGGGCTTGCGATAGGCCCTTTCCTGCGTGAGTATGACAACGGCCTGGTCTGCGGGCTCGTATCCCTCGGGCGGCTTGGAACCCTCGAGGCCGAGCGCAACGGCAAAGGGGACGGAGTCGGCGGTGCCGCCGTCGAGCAGGCGCATGTTGTCGACCTCGACGATCTTGGAGATGCCGGGGAGCGATGCGGACGCCTGCACCTTGGGCAGGTCCTCCGGCAGATGGTCGACGCTCAGGTATGCGGGACCGCCGAAGATCACGTCGGAAGCCACCACATAGAAAGGCGTCGTCTTGGCGTTGAACGTCTCGTTGTCGAAGGGGTCGAGGCGGTTCTGGATCTCGTCGTACATGAAATCGGGATTCGTGATGTTGCCGTTCCTGACGAGGGAGTAGAGCGACATCAGGCGCGGGTCGTCGCGGAAGGCGAGCATGACGCGCATCGTGCGGCCGTCTTGGCGGGCAAGGAAGTTGCCGCCGTTCATCGCTCCGGCCGAGACACCCCACACGCTGGAGAAGCCGTCGATGCCGTTCTCCTGGAACACATCGAGTACGCCGCCCGTGTAGATGCCGCGGTAGCCGCCGCCTTCGAGGATGAGTGCTGTTTTCGCCATATGATGCCTCCCGAGTATCGCCTAGGCTAGTATAGCGCCGCAGATACCCCAAGGCTGGTAAACTGCAAGGTGAACGTTTGAGCGAGAGAGGAGCACCATGATCATCCGCTTTGCCATCGACGCCGATACCCCCGGCATCCACCGCCTGCTCAGCCAGGTGCTGGAGCTGCACGCTGCGGGGCGCCCCGACATCTTCCACGCAGGTACGCGCAAGTACACCGACGAGCAGATCCACGAGCTTATCGCCGATGAGAATCAGCCACTGTTCGTGGCAGTGGAAGAGGATGCGGCGCCCGGAGAGCTCCTGGCCTACGCCATCTGCAAGATCGAGGATTTCAGCGGGAGCAACAACAGCCAGCCCATCCGCATGCTCTACATCGACGACTTCGTGGTGGACGAAACGGCACGCGGACGGCATATAGGCACCGCGCTGTTCGAGCACGTGAAGGATTGGGCCCGCGAGCAGGGCTTCTACAACGTGACGCTCAACGTGTGGGAGTGCAACCCCGGCGCCCGCGCATTCTACGAGGCCATGGGCATGAAGGTCCAGAAGACAGTGATGGAGGTTATCCTATGAAACTCGTCATCGCATCCGACATCCACGGCGCCGCCGACTGGTGCGCCAAGCTCATGGACGCCATCGAGCGTGAAAGCCCCGACCGCGTGGTCCTGCTCGGCGACGAGCTGTACCACGGGCCGCGCAACGACCTGCCCGCCGACTATGCGCCCAAGCGCGTCATCGAGATGCTCAACAGCATCGCGCCGCAGGTCATTGCCGTGCGCGGCAACTGCGAGGCCGAGGTCGACCAGATGGTGCTCGACTTCCCGTGCATGGACGACTTCAAGGTGATCGACGACGGCGGAAGGCATCTGTTCCTCACGCACGGACACGTGTGGGGGCCGGGATTCCACAACAGCATCGAGCGCATGCCCGAGCTGGTGGAGGGCGATGCGCTGCTCTACGGTCACACGCACATCAAGGTGCTCTCGCAGATCGACGGCATCACGATCTTCAACCCGGGCAGCGTGGGCATTCCAAAGGATGGAAGCCACAGCTACGGCGTGTACGACCGCGGCGCGTTCGAGCATCGCGAGCTGTAACGTAACCTTTAGGCTTTCTTCTTACCTGCGAAGAGGATGATCGCCACCATGGCGCAGTAGTACACCGCGCAGATACCCAGGCAGAGCGCCGCCATGGCCATCGACCGCGCCGCGAGACCTACCAAGATCATGATTGGGGCGCCAAGAATGATGCCGAAGGAGCTGCCCAGCACCAGGTTGTTGGCCGCGGGCGTCTTCATGAGCGGGTCGATCTCGCGCAGGAGCAGCACGCCAGACGAGATGGTGCCCGTCATCATACCGTACATGCTCACCAGACCCTCGTAGTAGTAGCCCGGATAGACCTTCTTGCACACGAAGCGCAGGTGCACCAGCGTGAGGGCGGCTCCCGCCACCACCAGCAGCACGAACGGCAGCCAGAGTCCCTTCAGGTCCGAGACCTCGATGGTGCTGATCGCCGAGACGATCATGACGTCGAACGCGAAGCCCGAGATGCGGCTGAGCAGGTAGTTGTTCTGATACTGCTGCGTCATGAGCTTGCGGGAGCGGAGCGCCTTGAGGATGAGGCGCATGACGATGGCGAATCCCGAACCGAAGATGAAGTTGAATCCCCAGAGCAGCGGGTTGAGGGTGTTGGCCACCCCCGGTGCGACCGCAGCAAGCAGCGAGGTTGCCGTGCGGATGACCAGGAATGTGACGAGATACACCGCCAGCACGAGCACCATCTGGATGGAGAGGCGGTCGATGGACTCGCTCACGGGAACCTCGCCCTCAGCCTCGAAGTCCTTGACGGAGAGGCTGCCCGAGACATAGCTGGGGTCTTTGGCGCTGACCTTGCCCTTGCGCGCAAGGTAGTTGATGTAGATAACGCCCACGATGCAGGCGCAGAGATAGCCTGCCGCCGCGATGGCCACACCGAAGGATCGGCCGCCCTCAAAGCCCAGGCTCTCGTAGGAGGTTCCGATGTTGTTCGCTTGGCCCGGGCCCTGGCCGTATCCCATGGGAAGCAGGATGCCGGAAGCCGGGAACAGGTTGGGCATGATGGTGAGCGCCAGCAGGATGGTGATGCTCAGTCCGACAAAGCCCTGCACCATGTAGGTGCTCACGACGATGGCTCCCGAGCGCAAGCCCGTCAGACTCCCGTCATTGTCGCTTCTCTCGGGAACGCGCAGCGTGAGGGCGATGAAGCCGATGGTGATGCCGTGGTAGGTGAGCCCCTCCATGAAGGTCGAGTCGATCTTCACAACGCCCACGAGCTTGAACGCGAGCAGCACGAAGCCCGCGATGACGGCGGCGGGCACCATGGACTTGCGGATGGCGGGAACCACACGGCAGAGCGCATAGGCTGCGAGCAGCGCCACCGAGATGTAGCCGAGCTGGATGATGGGAGTCCAGAGAGCCGTGTTTGCCGCCGAGTAATCCATGGGCACTCCCCTACTTGCTGGAGATCCTGTAGACGTACCTATACTTTAGGGCATTGAATCCCAGGCCGCCGCGCACCTCGAAGTGCTGCGCGGGTTTGCCGATATGCGCTATGAGCGTGTTGCGCAGGAAGATGCCCACGCCAACCACCTGATCGAGACCCACGCGCACGGGCTCATCTGGCGCGTCATCGGGCG
>CAMZCV010000187.1 GCA_947305035.1 uncultured Coriobacteriales bacterium
TCTCCTGCGAGTTGATGTAGGGGATGTTGACCTCGTGGTTCTTGATGACCTCGAGCGTGGGGAGCAGCGAGCCGGGGCGGTCGGGCAGCACGAGCTCGATGAGGATGATCTGGCGCATGCCGGGATCGTCGACGAGGTACTTGACCTCCTCGAGGCGCTTGGAGATGACCTCCTGCTGCTCCTCGGTGGCGTCGACCTCGATGAGCAGGGTATGGGTGTCGACCGCGCGGTTGTAGTTCACGCGGACGATGTTGCCGCCCGCTTCGGTGATGACGCGCGTGGCGGTGAGGAAGGCGCCTGCCTGGTCGGGCATGTTGGTGATGTAGGTCTTTCGCATGGGGACTCCTGGCTCGCGATTGATGCACTAGTGATGATAGACCAACAGCAGGTTGGAGCGCTGCAGCGACACGCGCGCGTTACATGCGACGTCTCCTCGTCTGATCGCAGTTCTCCTTTTAGCTACGCATATCCCCTGGGCAAATGAGGGAGTATTGGCACGGAATATGCAGCGAGCTGGAGCAGTCTGTTGCCGTTGTGCTTCGTCGATTTGATGAGATGGCATTTTTCCAGACTTTTCCATAGAATTTGGCAGTCGAGAATAACGGGGTTGCAATCTCGAGCCTTCTACCTGCGCAAACAAGGGTGTTGTCTTGCCGCTATGGAGGTATGACCCCTGAAATCTATGGAAATATCCGATTATTTGCCATTTCGGCAAATCGACGTGGCATTGAATGCAATCAGCGGCGCTGGATCACATGGTGACACCACGGCGATGCCAAACCGATTTACGCTCCGCGAGGTATCCTCGAGGCGCTCCCCATCGATGCCTAGGCGAGAAGCGTCCCTTCCTGATCCTCAAAGAACGCCCGCATCACGCGGAAGGCATCCGTTTGATCGTACGCGCACTCGTGCACCACGCCGTCGTCGAACGAGAGCACCTGTGCGCCCGGGATGGCAAGCAGTATGGGCGAGTGCGTGGCGATGATGAACTGCGAGCCCTGCTCGGCCTTCTCCGCCACGATGGGCGCCAGCTCGAGCTGCCTTCGGGGCGAGATGGCCGCTTCCGGCTCGTCCATGAGAAACAGGCCTGGCTGCTGGTATTTGGTGATGAACGAGAGGAAGCTCTCCCCATGCGACTGGGCATGCCAGTCCTCCATGCGCCCGTCGTCGTTGTACTGGCGCATGGCTGCGCTCGCCACGTTGAAGAAGCTCTCGGCACGCAGGAAGCTTCCCACCTTGATGCGCCTGAACCCGCGCACGAGACGCACGGCACGTGCGAGTTCAGACACATCGTCGTAGGTGCTGAAGCTGTAGTTGCGCGTGCCGCCCTCGGCGTTGAAACCCGCAGCCACGGCAATCGCCTCGAGCAGCGTGGACTTGCCCGTGCCGTTGTCGCCCGAAAAGACGGTCACGTGACGCTCGAACTCGAGCTTCTCCAGACGCGCCACCGCGGTGATCCCGCGCACATACGACGACGCGGGCACCTCATCCCAATCGATGCTCGCCTCACGGATGAAGAGGTCGTTCATATCCGCTCCCCCCAGCACGTTAAAAAGGGACGGGTACAATTTAACGTTCCTCTCGACCATAACACGCGCGCCAGACGGTTTCAAAATGCCTGTTGACATGCACGAACCGACAATGGTAGATTGTCGAATCACCGCTTACGAAGGGACGGATCATGACCATGCGGCTACACAACCAGGATGCGCGCAAACAGGCTCTCGCCAGCCTGTTCCTGGCCATGCTGCCGCTGCAGCAAGCTCCAAGTCCCTATGCCCCGGAGGTGTCGGCTTAACCTAGGAAGCACACATCTCCCCCAACCCAGCAGGAGGCGCGGACTTGGAAACCCCAGGTCCGCGTTTTTTGTTATCTCTCGTAAGCACGCAAGGCCCCGTGGCGGAATTGGTAGACGCAGCGGTCCCAGGAACCGTTGCCCGAAAGGGCATCCGGGTTCGACTCCCGGCGGGGGCACCATTGTATTGGGAAAGAAAGGACACAGAGATGTTCGAGATCAAGGGAACATACGAGACGGCGATCTGCTACGCAACCGCTATCGAGTACTCCGCGATCGAGCAGATCCACTCGATGTGCGACCAGCCCTTCACCGAGGGCGCCAACGTCCGCATCATGCCCGACGCACATGCGGGCAAGGGCTGCACCATCGGAACCACGATGCGCGTCACCGACAAGGTGGTCCCCAACCTCGTGGGCGTTGACATCGGCTGCGGGATGTATGCGGTCGACGTGGGCACCGCTGCCGTCGACCTGCCCGACTTCGACGCAGCCTGCCATGAGGTGCCTTCGGGCCCCCATGTGTGGGAGGGCCGCAAGGAGCGCTTCGACCTCGAGGAGCTGCGCTGCTACCGTGCGCTCAAGGACACCAAGCGCCTCGGGCGCAGCCTGGGCACGCTGGGCGGCGGCAACCACTTCATCGAGATCGACGTGGCGCAGGACGGCGCGAAGCACATGGTCATCCACTCCGGAAGCCGTAACCTCGGCACCCAGGTGGCGAACTGCTATCAGAAGCTCGCCATCGAGCTGCATCAGGGCAAGGAGGAGTACTTCGCCAAGCGAGATGCACTGATCGCCGAATACAAGGCGGCAGGCCGACGCAAGGAGATCCAGGCTGCTCTGAAGAAGATCGACTGGAAGGACAGGCAGCTCGACGCTCCCGCAGACCTGTGCTGGCTCTACGGCAGCTACCTGGACGACTACCTGCACGATGTGGCCATCTGCCAGCGCTTCGCGCTCCGCAACCGCGAGCTCATGGCGGAGACGATCATCGCGCGCTGCGGCCTCAACGACCGCGAGGCCTTCCATACGGTGCACAACTACATCGACACCGATGAGATGATCCTGCGCAAGGGCGCCATCGCCGCGCATGAGGGAGAGCTCGTGCTGATCCCGCTCAACATGCGCGACGGATCGGTGCTGGCGCGCGGACGCGGCAACGCGGAGTGGAACTTCTCTGCACCCCACGGTGCAGGCCGCGTGATGTCGCGCAGCGATGCAAAGGAGATGCTCTCGATGGACGAGTACCGCGAGCAGATGGCGGGCATCTACACCACGTCGGTCTCGGAGTACACGCTTGACGAAGCGCCCGGCGCTTACAAGAGCGCAGAGGATATCATCGGCCCCATCTCCGAGTCGGTGGACATCATCGACATCATGAAGCCCATCTACAACTTCAAGGCCTGACGCAAAGCTGCAAAACGTTAAATTGTACCCGTCCCTTTTTAACGCGGAGACGCAACGGGCCCGCGAATAATCGCGGGCCCGCAGGGGAGGAAAACTCTTTCAGAGCTGCAGCTTAACGGGCAGCAAGCAGGTTGGTGGCGAAGATCTCCATGGCGCGCTTGACGTCGGCCTTGATGCCCTTCTTGGCCTCGGCAACGATATCGTGGAAGAAGATCTTCTCGCCCTCGGCCTTGGTGGCAAGGTAATCGCGCACGGCGTTGGCGCCGGCCATGGTGCCGTAGGTGTAGTAGTTGATCTTGGTGATGCCGTTGTTGATGGCGGTGCGATTGTCCTCGTCGGAGACGCCGGAACCGCCGTGCATGACCAGGGGAATGCCACAGGCGTCGTGGATGAGCTTCACGCGGTCGAGGTCGAGCTTGGGCTTGGTGAGGTACACGCCGTGGACGGTGCCGAAGGCGATGGCGAGGGCGTCGACGCCGGTGGCATCGATGAACTCCTTGGCCTGCTTCGGGTTGGTGTAGACCTCGTCGGCGGAGTC
>CAMZCV010000188.1 GCA_947305035.1 uncultured Coriobacteriales bacterium
GAAAGGGTCCCGTTGCCGGGACCCATCTCAACCAGTGGTGCTCCCAGAGGGATTCGAACCCCCGACCCTCGGATTAGAAGTCCGACGCTCTATCCAGCTGAGCTATAGGAGCATGCATAGCCATTCTAGAGCATCTCGCGTGCAAGAAGTAGTCCCAGCGCGGTCTTCGCATCGCGAATCCTACCTTCGCGGACCGCAGCCAGCGCCTCCTCGTAATCAACCCAGACTGTGTTGACGAACTCTCCCTCGTCCGGATGCTCATCCGCCTGCTTGAGTCCACGGGCGAGGAAGATCTCGGTGTGCTCGTTCGTAAAGCCTACGGCACCCTCGCTCACCCCCAGCAGCACGAGCTCCTCCGCTCGCAGGCCCGTCTCCTCAGAGAGTTCGCGTGCCGCGCACTCCGCTCCGGCCTCGCCCTCGTCGAGCTTCCCGGCGGGAATCTCGAGCGTCATCCGCCCAAGCGCCACACGGTATTGGCGCACCAGGCACACCTTGCCGTCACGAACCGCAACAACCCCCGCACCTCCATGGTGGTTGACGATCTCCCTATACCCGTGGCTTCCATCGGACAGCTCCACATCGAGCGTATCGACCGAGAAGATCCTGCCCGTCCACTGGCGCTCTCTTCCGACAACACGCTCGTAGAGACGTCCATCGCCCGCGTCGAGCCAGTTGGAGAATCGCTTGTCGTTCGGCATAATCCGCTCCTCGATGGGGAATACTGTCCTCAAGATACCACGGAGAAGGGATAGCAATGGCCAGGCAGGATTGGGTGTTCAACGGATACGGCATCGAGGAGATAGCCGATCGCATCACCGATGGCATCCTCAAGGGGAGCATCTCGGCATCCCTTGAGGACTCAACGTACTTCTCGTACGGCGATGTCTCCTGCATCGTCCTCGTCTTCGAGCGCTACAGCATCATCGGCTCCAACCGCCTGAGCCTCACCGTCACGCTCTTCTCCGAGCCTGGACGTGTGCGCGTGTCGGGCATCTCCTCGGGCGGCAGCGAGGGCGTCTTCTGGAAGGTCAATACCTTGGGCGAAAATGCGTTCATCGATGCCCTTGTCGGTGTGCTATCGTCGATTTCGTAGCACGTTTGCAAGGGGGCATGACATGAGAACACTTCTTTACCGCGTAGGGCAGGAGCCTGTTGAATATGATGCGGAGATTCCAGATTTCGCTGCTGTCATCGGGGCGCCCGAAATCGAATGGATGACGGTGCGCTTCCTCAAGCTCTGCATCGTGCGCGACTCGCGCGGGGCAGACAGCGGCAAGCCCGTGTGCCAGGTTCTCGGGAAAACCCCCATCTACGGGGACTTCCTCGTCACCCTCATGGACTGGGACGACGAAGGCAACACGTGGGCGAGCCCCATTGACGACGGGTTCGCCTCGATGGTCAAGCACATGCTCTTCAATCATGAGTACGGCAAGAAGGCGGAGGGAAAGGACGATCATGGCAACGATTGACGACGTGAAGCAGTTCCTGGACGAGTGCGGGTACTATTTCCTGGCCACCGAGAAGGACGGCCAGCCCTACGTGCGTCCTTTCGGCGCGCATAACATCTTCGAGGGCAAGCTCTACTTCCAGACTGGCAAGGTCAAGGATGTCGCCGCGCAGCTTGCGGCCAATCCCAAGGTGGAGATCTGCGCATCCAAGCCCACTGCATGGCTGAGACTTCGTGGCAGTTTGGTGGAGGATCCGCGCATCGAGGCCCAGGCGGCCATGCTCGACGCAAATCCCGGCCTCAAGGCCATGTATGCCCCGGGCGACGGAAATACCTGCGTTTTCTATCTTGATAACGCCACTGCGGGATTCTTCTCGTTCACCGAGGCACCACGAATTGAGAGCTTCTAGAATTTCTCGCTTGACCTAGGCCAAAGATAGGCTACTATTATCTAGCTGTTCATTGCGGTGGGACACACGGTGGGTGTAGCTCAGTTGGAAGAGCGGCGGACTGTGGATCCGCAGGTCCAGGGTTCGAGCCCCTGTACCCACCCCAAAAACTGCATACGGACCGGTAGCTCAGCTGGTAGAGCAGGGGACTCTTAATCCCAAGGTCCAGGGTTCGAACCCCTGCCGGTCCACCACGAAACCTCGCGCCTCCCAATCGGGAGGCGTTTTCGTAAGGAGCGACGATGGCCCTGTCCCGCACGTTCAATCTGCTCGGTGCGCTTGTTGCGGCAATCGTGCTCTCCCTTGCGGTTATCGGCTGCTCTTTCGAGCGTGAGCCCGAACAGGGGCCCGAAGAGCCAGAATTCACCGTGGGGACGGATTCGGATGATCTCGACGACGCGGTCAAGGCCATCCGTTCGGTCACGGATTTCCAACCGCGCGTGGGCATCGTGCTGGGATCGGGGCTGTCGGGCCTGATCGATCATGTCGACATCGTCGCCACCGTCCCGTATTCCGACATCGCCGGATTCCCCGTCGTGGGCATCAACTGCATCACCAATGTCGCCACGCTCGACCACGATACCGTCACCTCGCATGAGGAAGTCAAAGACGCAGCCCAGCAGTCGAGCGATGAGATGATCGCGCTGGTGACCGCAACGGTCGTGCGCATCGGTGCAGAGGGCTAGCGGGATGGCCGAGCTTCTCAAGAAACTCAAGCGCTTCCTCATCATCTTCCTGATCGCCCTCGCCGCTCTGGTCATCTGGGCTGTCTACACCGGCCATGCGGCACCTTTCATCGAATGGATCCATGCGCTCTGGCAGGATTCCCACCCCTCGATCACCGAGCAGAACGTTCCCCCTGTGGAAGGCGAGCTCGAGGGCACCGTCCGCATCCACTTCATCGACGTGGGGCAGGGAGACGCGACCTTCATCGAATTCGGGGACGGAACGTGCATGCTCGTCGATGCGGGAATCGCGGAGCGCGGGCCGGACGTCATCTCATACATCCGTGCACTCGGATACGAGAGGATAGACTGCATTCTTGCGACGCACCCGCATCAGGACCATATCGGCGGACTCGACGTGGTGATTCGTGCCTTCGACGTCGGTCAGGTTTGGGCGCCGGATGCCACCAACACCACGCTCGCATACTACGATTTCCTGGCAGCTTGCGAGGATACGGGCGAGAGCATCGCGACCGCCCGTCTTGGCGAGACGCTCATGCGGGGCAGCGGTTACCGTGCAGACTGCATCGGACCGCGCAAAGGCGCATACTTCTCCGACCTCAACCAGGCGTCCGCAATCGTCCTGCTGCAGGTGGGGGAGACGCGCGTGCTGCTTCCCGCCGATGCATCGACGGAGACCATAGGCCGTGCCACCAACATCCATATCGACGTTCTCAAGGTCGGCCATCATGGCTCTTCGACCAGCACGTCTTCCTGGCTCGTCGAGCGCCTGGCACCAGAAGTCGCCATCATCTCCTACGGTGTGGGCAATCCCTACGGTTTGCCCACGTCGCAGGTGCTTTCCGCACTTTCATCCACCGAGCTCTACGGGACGGGCGCCAATGGTACGGTGGTAGTCGAGCTCGATGGCTCGACGGTCTCCGTGACCGCCGAGCGCGAGGGGCGTCCCAAGAGCGGAGCGGGCTCTTATCGTGAAGACAGCCCCTCTCCCGAAATCTATCCCGACGACCCTTCGACGTTCCAAGAGTTCATAGAGGAACTCCATGACAAGCTCTTCGGCACTGGCTGACTTTTTCATCCCATTGAACGGTATTCACGATGAACCGCTGGGCGAGTTGCGCCATACTTTATAACAGGCATGGCTTC
>CAMZCV010000189.1 GCA_947305035.1 uncultured Coriobacteriales bacterium
CTCCTGGTTGTTGGCGGCATAGTGCTTGATCGTAGTGCCATGGCCCGAATGCGCCTGCACGCCGCGCGTGATGGCCGCGGCAACCTTGCCGCTCACCAGCGGATCCTCGCTGTAGTACTCGAAATTGCGGCCGCAGAGGATGGAGCGATGGATGTTGAGCGCAGGGGCCAGCCACAGATGCACGCCGAAACGCTCCATCTCCTCCCCCACCACATCGCCGCAGGCCTCGGCGTAGTCGAGGTTCCACGACTGGGCGATGGCAGTGCCAACGGGAAGAGCCGTGCAGTACTGATGGAGCACCTCGGCGCCCTTGGGAGGCTTGCTCCCGCCGAGAACGAGCCCCGCGAGCATGCGGAGCGGGGCGCTCAGCACGTCGAGGATGCCGTCGGGAATGGAGCCGCCGCCCAGGGAATGCGCGCCCTTCTCGTCACGGTAGAAGTCCTTCGAGAGCCTGAGGCCTGCGGGGCCGTCGGCCATCACGATGGGTTTGACGCCCTTCTCGAGCAGCTTGGATGTGGACTCGCCTGCGGCGCCCGCAACGTTGGCCGATGCGTTGCCGATAACCGAGAGCAGCCCGCCCTTGCCGGAGAAATGCCCCACGTTGAGATAGGCGAGCTCCTCGTCGGTGAGCGCAGCGACCTCGGGAACGACCTCGGGCTCCGTATCGTAGACGGTCTGGGTGCGGACGAGGCATGCAGGGTCGAGCGTGAGACGGGGAAGACCACCGAGCTGCTCATCGCGGACGGCACGCTCGTAGACGGCCTCCTCGAATCCCGCAGGCGCGAGCACGTGGCGCACCGTGCGCAGCTTAGCATCCTTGCCAAGCTCCACCACGGCAACGGGCTCGGTGTCGACGCTGCTCGTGCCCAGGCGCAGAACATAGTCGCCCGCTTCGAGCACATAGGCGCAGGCATCCTCATCGAAGGATGCCAAGTCTGCGAGGTCGAAGGAAACCTCCACCTTCTGCGACGCACCGGGTTCGAGCAGCTCCGTCTTGGCATATCCCGCAAGGTCCTGCCAGGGCTTGCGGAGCTTGCCCTCGGGCGCGGTCACATACGCCTGAACCACCTGCTTGCCTGCGAACGCTCCGGTATTCTCCACCTCAACCGAGAGCGTCACCGCGCTCCCATCCAGCGCAGCACTCGCCCCTTCCAGCTTGAAGTCGGTATAGGAAAGGCCGTAGCCGAAGGGATAGAGCGCTCGTTTGCCCACGGTATCGAAGTAACGGTAGCCCACGTACACACCCTCGCGATAGTAGGTGTCGTCAAGAGCGCCCACTTCGATGTCGGGGCAGTAGTCCTTCCATGCGGTCCACGTGGTGGTGAGCTTGCCAGAGGGGTTGGCCTTGCCCAGCAGCACGTCGGCGAGGGCGTTGCCCATCATCGATCCGAGCTGAGACAGCACAAGGATGTTGCCCACCTCGCTCACGGGGCTCAGGTCGACGGGTCCGCCTGTGTTGAGGACGAGCATGAAGCGCTCATAGCGCTCGTTGAGGGTGCGGATATCGCGGATCTCGGTTGTGGTGAGCATGACATCGCCCGCAACGGGTTTGCGGTCGTTGCCCTCGCCCGCCATGCGTGAGACAACGTAGATGGCTGCGTCTGCAGAGAAGTCCAGCGCGATGTCGTAATCGGGCTCGGGCATCACGGCACCCATGGCGTAGAGGATCACCATCTCGCCGGCTGCCTTGGCCTCCCGCTTGAGCTGCTTGCGGAAGTCCTTCTTCGCCTGCACGCGACGCCTGTCGTACGCATCGAGCCATGCCGTGCTGGTGATCTGGAACCCTGCGTCGACCAGGCCCTGCTCGATGCCCACGATCACGTGGGCGTTCACATCGCCGGAACCGGAGCCGCCCTTCACGCCGTAACGAATACCGTTTCCAAACGCAGCGAGCGTTCCCGCCTTCTCCAAGGGAAAAGCCCCGTTGGTTCGGAGCAGCACCATGCACTCGGCAAGGCCTTCGCGCACACGAGCCAGATGGTCCTTCTCGTAATCGAACAGCTCCATGGATAACCCCCTCCATCCGAGACGGTCTTTCACAGCATCTTGATTGCCGTTCCCACGCTCAATCAACGCCTCCGCCTTTGCCCTTTCGCTGGCGCACCTTTGATGCATCAGACAATCGATAGCAGCTCAAGCGCCCGCTCGGGCGTAATGCATGCGGGCGCGAAGCGCTCGAGCATCTGCTTGTCATATGTCACAACATAGTCTGCATTGCAGGTCTCCGCCGCTGCGATGACGAGGTTGTCCTCAAGATCGTCATGGGCGTTGCGCAGCATCCAAGCCAGCTCGCACTCGGCTAGCGACTGCGGAGCGGCAACGGCGATCTCGGTCATCATCCGCATGCATGCCCAAGCTGCCGGAGTGAAGGAAACAGCCTGCTCATCGCCATGAGCTTCTCGTCTCAACCTGCGCGGGATAATGAAGAACACATCCTTGAGCGTAGTGGGAGCATAGGCCAGAGTCCCCCCGCGCTTTGAAACCAACTCGAAGAAAGAGCAGATCTTCTCATAATGCGGGGAGACCCGAAGAAAGAAATCCACCCAGACATTCGTATCGACGACGAAAGAGGAGGCGCTAAACATGGCGTTCCTCCATCTCGATAATCATCTCGTCGTACATCTCGTCACGCAGGGCCTTGTAATCGATAGGCTCATCGGAAAGGCGGATGCCCATCTCCTCAGCCATACGACGGGCGAGTCCTGCGCCTTCGTGAATCGCGGCAAGCTTCTGCTCGAGCTCTTCAGCGGGTTTGTTGGGGAGAACGCACTCGGGCACTCGCTGCGTGCGCGCCGCCTCCTCCCACACCGCGCGGACCACCTCGCTCGATGTAAGGCCTGCACGGGCAAAGACGGCGTCTCCCCGCGCTTTGAGGCTCGGGTCGATGCGTGTGTTGAGTTGAACGGTCGCAGGCATAGCAGACTCCTCTCAGAGTATCTGCTAGCAGTATAGCACCACTGTCGGACAAGAATTATACTGGCCGAATGGGATGCCTGACGACGGTCTTGAGCTTCTCGGGAGCCGTGCGGCGGGCATCGGAGAGATAGATCTCGTGGTGGCGGCGCTCGTCCGAGATGTCCAGCACGTAGCCCTTGCCCTCCGCAAATGCATGCATGGCATCCACCGTAGCGGGCTCATCATCATAGGGACCCACGTGCATGCACTGCACGCAGAGACCCTCCTCGAGCTCCATGAGCTCCACGGCGGAGAAGTCAAGCTTCTTCTTGCGCGTGGCCTCCGCCACCGCCCAGTCGAACTCTCCGCGCGTGACGAAGTCGGGCAGGCGGATGCAGCTGATCCACTGGAAGTTCTCCTTGTGCGCGTAGTCCACGCCTGCCACGCCATCCTGCCACCAGAACCCCTCGAGCGGCGGAACCACGTACTCGAAGTAGCCGTCCATGGCGTGTCCGGCCTTGGGCGACATCTTGATGGTGAACGCGATACCGTAGAGCAGGTTGAGAGCTGCCTGGTACGCGCCGCCCTCCTGGTTGGGATCGCCGCATCCGCGCACGGCCACGTAGCGCATTGCCGGCACCTGCACGATGGTGGGCTTGGCGGGCGGCAGGTAGAACTCCTTGTATTCCTTCTTGTAGTCGAACGACACGGCAGGCTCCCTCCGTACGTCGCACTACGCGCGCGAGGCGCTCTCGGGCGTGATGGTCATCGACTGGAAGCGATTCTCCATGTACTCGTCGTCGTAGTGCTCGTTGCAGAACGCCA
>CAMZCV010000190.1 GCA_947305035.1 uncultured Coriobacteriales bacterium
GGTTCTCGCGCTGTTCGGGCGAAAGCCTTTCCCGCAGTTCCAGCCAGCACTGCTTCGCCGCCGCCAGCGAATGGTTGCCGTCGCCCACGGCGTACAGCAGGCCGCCCGCCTGTGCGTTCAGGGCGTCCGAGCGTATCGAGCGCGTGTGGGTTGCGGGCGTCATCGATACGGCGCACCACCATTCGTGTCTCTATTCGGTCTGCTTCGACCGTGCACGTTTCGAGCACCTTACCCTCGACAGCATCCACGACCCTGTGGCCCTGCTCGTTTCGTTCGGCGCGCGAATCGATGCCAACGACGGCATGCTCCTTGCACCGATTCAGCAGTCCTTCTCCCTGGATGATGCCCGTTTCTGCCCGCCCGAGCGCTACGATCCTCCCGAGATCTCGTCGCGTATGCTGCCTGAGGATCTTGCTGCTGCGCTCGGAACTCCAAGCGTCTCGGGGCTTGCCATCGACGAGGCGGGAAGACGCTCGGCCATTGCCCGCGATATCTCGCGTAGCCTTGGCACGTCGACGGCGGAGAACGTGTCGACGATACTGAGGATTGCCGGGGACGATCCCGACCCGACCGTTCGCGCCGCTGCGGAGCGTACAGTGGAGAAACTCATCGAAGGTTCTATCCCCGAAGACGTTTTCAGTATCACACGTGAGTTCACGGAGGGCGATAGCATCTCCGCAGCCGTCGCCCAAGCGCGCACGCTGCTCGAGGCGCGCGATATCGATACGGCCGAGGGCATGCTCGGCAAGCTGTTGAAGGAGCTCGAGGGCACCTATGCCGACTCGCCTTCGGTGGTTTGGCGTGTCTACACCTCCTACGTCGACCGGACCATCTGCAACCGTCTGGGCATCGATACGGGCAAGACCGTCCTCCTCGCTCCCACAGCCTACCTTGAGGCGCTGCTCATGCACTCGCTCTGCCTGCTTCTGCTCGGACGGCACGAGGAGTCGCTGGACGATGCCCGGCATGCCCAGAAGCTTGCCCCGCTCAACGCGCAGGCGCAGCTCCATACCGTGCAGTGCCTCGAAGCGGCAAGCAAGACCCTCGAGGCTGTCGAAGAGTTGAAGAATCTGCTTTCGCATGCGCATGATGCCATGGGAATCGGTTTCGGATACTATCGCATGGCGTTCTTCCAGTGGCAGCTCGGCGAGGTGGAGTGCGCCCAGGCGTGCTATCTGCGCGCCATCCGCTTCCTGCCCACGGTGCTCACGCTTGCGGCTCCCGAGCTCCAGATCATGGCCCTTCAGGGTGCCGGACGGCTTGCCGATATCAGCGATGAAGCCGTTGATGCCCTGCTCGAGAAGCACGGTATCCCCGTGGCTCCCACGCGGGGAATCGGCAGGATCTTCTTCGAGGCCATGCGCGCCGCGCTCGATGCCGAGATCTTCCCGGTGGCGAAGAGCTTCCTCCTCACGCTGGGGACGATCGAGCGCGACGATGTGTTCTTCGGTGTGCTGCGCTCGCTTGAAGATGAGCCCGATAGGTAACCGCATATGGCAGACGTCACGCTCAAACCGCCCTCCTTCAAGGCCGCCATCTTCGACTTCGATGGTACGCTCGCCATCACCGATGGGCTTTGGCGCATGGTGGACGAGGCATTCTTCGCCCGCCGCGGCATTCCTTACGATGCGGAGATCGCGCGCGCCCTCTCCACGCGCGGTTTCGCGGACGGTGCGGTGTGGTGCATCGAGCGCTACGGCCTCGATGAGACGCCCGAGGATATTTGCGCGGAGTGGACGCGCACGAGCATCGACCTCTACAAAACCGAGGTATGTCTCCGCTCTGGAGCAGGGGAATACCTTCATTATCTGCGAAGCATCGGTATCCCGATCGCCCTTGCCACCATCAACGACCGCAAGATCCTCTCTGCGATGCAGCGCGTGGACATCTTCTCGCTCTTCGACTGCGTGGTGTGCGGCCAGGAGGGCGGCAGGTCGAAGTCCCATCCCGACATCTTCTATAAGGCCGCCTGCGAGCTGGGCGTCGGTCCCGCTGAGGCAATCGTGTTCGAGGACACGCCCGACGCGGTGGCAACCGCTTCCGCTGCGGGATTCCTCACCTGCGCAGTGGAGGTACCGGGAAGCACGCGCCAGGATTTCGAATCGTTGAGAAATGTGGCAGATACCGTGCTCGTTAGTTGGGACGTTGTATACTCATAGAGCTTGACCCGCTATCGAACGGAGTTACCGTGCCCATCAAGATTCCCGACGGACTGCCCGCAAAGACCACGCTCCATCAGGAGCGCATCTTCGCCCTCGAGGAGGAGGTGGCAGACAGCCAGCAGATTCGCCCGCTGCGCCTGGTCATCCTCAACCTCATGCCCACCAAGATCGAGACCGAGACGCAGATCCTGCGCCTCATCTCCAAGTCGCCCCTGCAGGTGAGCTGCGATTTCATGCGTGTCTCGAGCCATGAGTCGAAGAACACCTCGGCCGACCACCTGGTCAAGTTCTACGACACGTTCGACTCCTTCCGCGACAAGAACTACGACGCCATGATCATCACCGGCGCTCCGGTTGAGCATCTCGAATTCACCGATGTCGACTACTGGGACGAGCTCTGCGAGATCATGGATTGGTCGCGCGAGCATGTCTTCTCCACGATGTACCTCTGCTGGGGTGCCCTTGCCGCCCTCTGGCACTTCTACGGCATCCCCAAGAAGCAGCTGGGCGCCAAGCTCTTCGGCGTGTTCCCCCAGCGTCTCTGCGACGAGTACAGCTTCCTCACCAACGGGTTCGACGAGGTCCATAACATGCCGCACAGCCGCCACGCCGCCATCGACACGGGCGAGCTCATGATGCATCCCGAGCTCATCACGCTCTCCGAGGGCTTCAACTCGGGCCCCGCGCTCGTCGCCACCGAGGACTTCCACGAGATCTACGTCACCGGGCATTTCGAGTACGGCCGCGACACGCTGGCCGACGAGTACTGGCGCGACTTCCACAAGGGGCTGCCCATCCGCCTGCCGGAGAACTACTTCCCCGACGACAACCCCGAGAACCAGCCCATCTTCACGTGGCGCGCCCATGCCAACCTGCTCTATCGCAACTGGCTCAACTGGGTCTACCAGATGACGCCGTACGAGTTCGACGAGATTCCCGCGGCCATCGTCCAGCTGCGCCGCGAGCTCAAAGACAAGTTCTAGCCCGCGATGGAAGGCACGGAGCGCGAGACACTCACCGAGGAGCTGCTCGAGCGGCTCCTCGCCAGCGCCACGCCCGAGGCGTACCTCACCTCCAGCGACAGCGACGTGGATGCGCGCGACCTCGCAGAGTTCCTGCGCGACCTCCTCGCCGAGAAGGGGCTCTCCCGCGCGGACGTCATCCGCGGCTCGGGCCTCAACGCCACCTTCTGCTACCAGGTCTTCCAGGGCACGCGTCGCATCGGGCGAGACAACGCCATCATGCTGGCCTTCGGCCTTCGCTGCACCCTGCGCGAGACCCAGCGCCTGCTCCGCCACGCCGGCGTCTCCGAACTCTGGTGCCGCGTCCGCCGCGACGCCATTATCATCCACTGCATCGACAACGGCGTCACGCGCGAGCAGTGCGACGACGAGCTCTATCGCCTCGGCGAGCCGACGCTCCTGCCCGAGGACCGGTAGGCCGCCGCTCCGCGTTCGCGCACGTGAACGGCTTGTGTGCCTGTTCAATCCCGTGGCCCGGCTAGTTGAATTGAACGTTCAGGAAGCGTAACATTCCCTACGCTGATTGAACA